>NZ_JAAHHZ010000072.1:12023-34746 GCF_010672005.1 Moorena sp. SIO4A5
TGGAACTATTCCGATTCAGGTCAACCTGTTGAGCCTCTTGTATGGTGATACTACCGGCATTCCCTATCCCAGAGGTGCTGGCAGTTATGTCAGAGTCATTGTTTAAAGTAAGCGATCGCGTTTTAATCGCAATATTGCTGTCTTTTTGGGCAACTGCACCAGTATTTACTGCTGTGGATATCGAACTATTCCGATCAAGGTTAACCTCCTGGGCATCTGGGATTGTGATACTACCTGCATCTCCGGTACCGGCAGTACTTGCTTCAATTTCCGAGGTGTTATCTAGAGATAGAGACTTGGTTTCAATATCGACATCCCCACCATTGCCAACTGCACCAGGGTTTACTGCTGTGGATATCGAACTATTGAGATCAAGGTTAACCTGTTGAGCATCTTTTATAAAGATACTACCTGCATTCCCAAGCCCAGATGTGCTGGCAGTTATTTGAGAGTCATTGTTTAAAGTAAGCGATCGCGTTTTAATATCAATCTTACCCACTTCCTCCCCTGGGCTAGGGTTTACCTTTGCACCAGCCCTTACCTCCGTTGAAATTGAGCTGTTGTCGGCAAGCTCGACAGAGTCAGCATTCTCAACAACAATGCTTCCAGAAGTTCCTGTACCAGAGGTAAATGCAGAAATCTGTCCTTGATCCTGGAGTGTCAGCTCTGGAGTATTAATCGTGATCGTTCCACCAGCCCCAGCGCCTTCAGTCTCTGCTAACAGTCCGCTATTGAGATTTGCGATCAGCACCCTGTTATCGATATTCAGGGTAATGTCACCAGCCCCACCTTCCCCAAAGGCAGTGGTGCGAAGTTGTCCACCAGTAGTAATTTCGAGAGTATTAACATCAATAGTTATCGTTCCACCGATGCCTTGACCTTCGGTAGAACTCAATACAACTGCCCCATCCCCAACAATCAAATTTTCTGTATCAATGTTAATATTCCCAGCATCGCCAAGTTCATTTGTAAAATTTTCAATGTCAATGAATTGAGAGTTAGCGAATATACCACTAGGAACTACAGTATTCTGATCATCGACAGCAGTACCAACTAACTCGACTAAGTCCGAAGCAATGGTTATATTGGCTCCCGTACCACTATTTCCTGTTGCTGCGCCAATTCTGGAGCCATCACGTACTAACAGTTGCTCGGTGTTAATCGTTAAGTCCCCAGCATTCCCTGAACCAATGGTATCAGAAGCAATCACCGCTCCATCCCCGAGAGTCAATGTGGGTGTTTTGACCTCCAACTTACCTGCCTGAGATGAGTTCAAGGTACCGGTAGCCAAAGCCGCCTTACCAGACAATGTCACTGACTCAGTAGCATTTATGGTTAAATTTCCCCCATCCCCTGGGTTTTCTAGGCTTCTGGCAACAGTTCCTGTGGTTACTCCAGCTCCATTCTGAATTGTTAAACGTTGGGTATTAATGGTTAAGTCCCCTCCCTGACCACTACCTACAGTAGCAGTCGTCAACCCCGTGGGAATATCTCTGATAGCCAAGGCTAACCGTTCGTTAGGAGTAGGGGTAAATGGACCCGTTTCGTTGCCAACAATTTCTACCGACTCAGCGTTAACAGTTAAATTTCCACTCTTGCCACGACTACCACCTAAAGCGATAGTAGTAGCTCCAGCATAACTAGGTGATTCTTGATTCTGTGATGCTTGGTTTTGGATACTCAAAGTTCTGGTGTCAATAGTTAAGTCCCCAGAATTCCCTGGTCCAATTGTAACCGTTGCCAAGCCAGACCCCTCGAAACCTAGGAGCTGTTCTACCAAGTCTGAATTGGTAAACTCGTTGACCAAATTCCCTAAATTTTTGAAGCCTGACCCTTCTCTATTAATTAATGTCACTGACTCAGGGGCATTGACAATTAAATTTCCTCCTACACCTGCCCCAGTTGTAACAGTAACAACACCAGAGTCATCCAGCAAAAAGTTGCTACCGCTGTTGAGGGTGATATTACCACCCACTATTCCAGCAGAAGCAATGAAAGAACCTGGATTGAGGGTGATGTTCTCATTGGCCAAAAACGTGACATCACCCCCATTGCCAGAGAAAGGGTTAGACGCATCATTATTTGGAATAGCAATGGTATTTACTATACCGTTGAGAGTAATGCTACCGCGAGAATCGATAGTAACTGATCCTCCCTTGGATACTTCGCCGTTCTGAATGGCTAGATTTGGCGCTAAAAAATCTAGAGTAGCTGAAACTTCAATATCTCCTGCTAGTAAGGGATTAGGCTTGTACTGATTGGTTAGTAAAACGGTTCCTGCCAACAGATCATTGAGATTAGTAAAAGCGATAGTGCCGATTTTAATATCTGCACTCGTAGCACTATCTGTAATAGTGGGTCTGCCAAAAAAGATATTCCCATTGAAAATGTCACGGAATTGCTTGCCTGTAAGTCCACGGGGATCAACTTGATTCGGATCTACTCCAGCACGAATATCAAGAGTCGGTTCAGTCTGACCGTTAATATTCACTACTGTGCCATTAGATAAGGTAATGGCTTCGGAAATAAAGTCTATTCCTTCTGTACCTGTTTCTGAGCCTGTAATGATCACAGAGCCGATCTCTACCGCTCCCCCTGCCACAATATGTAGGGAGGTGCCTAGATAGCTGTTGAAACTAACATCCCCAACTGAGCGAATAATCGGGTCATCGGGACTAAATAAATCTCCGAGACTGCCATCGAGCTGTTCAATCCGGAAACTGCCACCACTCCAATAGTGGGCATCACCTGCGACAGTATTTTGCGATCGCAAAACCAGATCCCCACCGGAAAACAGACCACTGTCTGGATGGTTCAAGGCAAATATATCCACCCCTTGATTGCCCTGAATCAATAACTTACCGCCAGCAGCGGCAATAAATGGTCGCCCGATACTATCGCGTATTTGAACTGTATCTTCTCCATGGAGTGTCACATCTCCTCCAGCAATTAGTTGACCTTGTAAGTCAAGATTGCCAGCAGCTAGGGTTAGGTCTTGCCCGACTACTAAATAACCACCGTTAGTGATTATGGGTTTGGGGTGATTCAAGCCATACTGCAATCCCGGAGTAATATTAATACTCAATAAAGGGGGGGCTTGTGGATTGGTGGCACTGAATTCTGTACCGTTGTTGAACACTAAACTATTGGCTGTACTGGCGACAAAGGAACCTGCCACATCTAACCTGGCATTCTGGCCAAACACGATGCCATTGGGATTGAGTAAAAACAGATTCGCTCCACCATCGACACCAAGAGTGCCTAGAATGTTGGAGATATTACTCCCGGTCACCCGAGAGAGAATGTTCTCGATTCCGGCTGGATTGGCAAAGTAAACCCGCTGTAGCTGACCAACATTAAAATCTTGAAAGCTGTGGAACAGGTTACTACCTCGCGCTGCTCCCCCTTCAATCAAGTCCCCTGGCTCTCCCCTAATACTTAGATTTGGTGTTACCACTGAAGATTCATTACCCAAAGTTTGATCAGGGCTAATCTGGGCTAGGGCATAATTTCCCGAAAAAGCCATCACCATCCATCCCACTAGGGTTATGGCTCCCTCAGTTAAGGGCAATATCCCTAGCCCTCTGGTTGAGGGCTTACTTTGCTGATTATTCATCTGTCCGCCTCTGCACAACTAGCTAGTTGTCTGGAGTACCTATAGCAGTCAAGGAACTTTACCTCTAGATTATTATTTATTTTCCAGGGAAAGCCAGGCAGTTTACGGAATTTTTAGGTTATTTTTAACAAAAATTTACGAAAATCGTGCGGATTGATAGTTTCGGTTTTTGATCTCTGAAACCGTTGGTATAGGGGTTATAAATGATATGTAAACTGTAATGGTCTTTTTTTTTTCTCCAATAAAACTCCGGAGCTCTTGCCTTTTGCCTCTTTTATGCAAGCCTTTTATGGCAATTACTGTGTTTACAACCCATATACAAACCCTAGATAAGATAAAATAGGCTTATCAGCTCAGGTAACAGTTTTTCCAATGGTTCAGCCGCTACAGCCGACCACCGATGACATCTTATATCCGGAAAGTGACGGCAAACCTTTGGTGGACAATACTCTTCAATTTGAACTAATTACCACCATTAAGTATGGCCTAGAAGTCCGATTCAAGGATGACCCCAATGTTTTCGTCGCTGGGGATTTGTTGTGGTATCCAGTACAAGGAAAACCAAAAATTAACCAAGCACCGGATGTGATGGTGGTTGTCGGTAGACCGAAAGGGCATCGGCGTTCCTACAAGACCTGGGTTGAAGATAATCTTAATCCCCAGGTGGTGTTTGAAATTGCATCAGAAACTAACACTATCAAAGAATTAGAAGAGGATAAACTCAAGTTTTATCAGAGCCATGAAGTAGAAGAGTACTATCTTTTTGACCCAAATCGGATAAAACTAAAAGGCTGGTTGCGTTCAGGAGAAACCTTAGAACCCATCCCTCAGATGGTAGGTTGGGTTAGTCCCCGTTTAGCAATTACCTTTGAGTTAGTAGAGTCGGAATTAGTGCTTTATTCTCCAAATGGACAGCGGTTTGCTAGCTATTTGGAAATTAGTGAGCTCAAAGATAGGGCTCAACAACAGGCAGAACAAGAACGTCAACGGGCAGAGCAAGCAGAGGAAGCTTTAGAAGAAGCACAGGAAGCTTTAAACCAAGCTCAAAAAACCTTGGCCCAAGAAAGAAGTCGTATGAAAGCATTGCGGTCGCAATTAAAAGCTAAAGGGATAGATCCAAAAGATTTGGATCTGTGCTGATCCTTAAAGAAACTCTTGCAGTTGCTTAAGCAGAGACTCGGTCTGCTCAATCCCTTCGTTATCCCGTTGAGTCTGGTAAAGTTCTAGGGCTTTTTCGATAGCAGTGAGAGCTTCGGTGACGCGAGAACGTTTTTTTAAGGCTACTGCTAGGTTATAGTGAGCTTGGGCATTTTCTGGAGCCAGTTCAATCAAACGTCTATAGGTCACTACTGCTGGTACATATTGTTCTTGGGTCAGAAGAATTTTCCCGATGTACTCCTGTGCTTCTACTAAATCAGGTTGGGCAGAAGCTGCTCGCCGAAATGCTTTGAGGGCCCTGGATAAATTCCCTCTCGATTCCAGAATTTGACCGATTTGGAGGTGAATTTCAGGATTACGAGGGGCTAATTTCACCGCTTTTTCAAAAGCCGCCAGTCCAGCCATCTCATCTCCATCTATCAACCAAGCTGTGCCCAAACTTAGTTGGATACGGGTTTCGTTCGGAGCAATTTCCGCTGCTTTTTGGAACACTTTAATGGCTTCTTCGGAATTTTCCTGCTCTAACCAGGCTGCACCGATTAACTGGTATACTGTTAGGTTGTCTGGCTCAATTTCCAGGATTTTTTCATAGGTTTCTATGGCCCCTTGATAGTCCTTTTGACGTAGCAGGGTAATGGCCAAACCAAAATAGGCGTTAATATTCTCTCGGTTCAGTCTAGTGGCACGACGATAGGCCGTAGCAGCACCAGCATTGTCCCCAGCATTGGCGAGACTGTAACCCAGTGCGTAATGGAAATTAGCATTTTCTGGCTCTAGTGCGATCGCTTTTTTGTAAGCGGCGGCAGCGTCTTGGAATTTGCCCAAACTTGCCTTTAAATAGCCAATGCCCGAAAAAATCTTAGGGTTTCTCTGCTCCAGCTTAGCTGCTTCTTTATAAACCGCAACAGCTCCCTCATAGTCCCCCGCATCTACCAACTCTCGTGCTTGATGGAGAAGGTCATTGAGGTGTTGATTATACTGCTGTCGGCTAGATACCAGAGTTGGCATTGCTTCAGCAATTTCTGGCAGGGGGGTTGCCACTACGGAAAAAAATAAGCTAAGAAGGAGGAACAAAGTTTGCTGTAGCAAGGTCAATGTTTTCATAGTCATCAGGCTCGTGTACTTTGGGAGGTTCACTTACTGATGATTTTTACCATGAACACCCGCTAATCGGGAAGGGTTAGTTGGGATAAATTTTGGTTAAGTTTTGTTAAGCTACAGGATTGTTTGGGGTCAACTTATGATAATAACCCTTCCGGCCTAGACCGGAAGGGTTATTCTTGGATGATGTCAAGTTTAATTTTAATAACCTAACAATCCTGATATAGATATATATAGTAGATGTCTTTTTTATTTATGACCCAGCTATAGCGCTATAGCTGGGTTTATTGAGTTTCAGGAAAAGTTGAACCAGGTATAGCAAACCTGATCCATATTCACAACGATAACTAGGATTGCAAAGCACCACTTTGAACCATCATCAGGATGAAAATACCAACACTGGCTACCACTAAAACCAGACCTAGAGCCACTGATTGACCCAAATGGTTGGGAGTTTGAGAAGTCTTCATATCTCTTTTTCTTTGTTAAATTTATGTATGCCGATAATGAACGATAACAAACTTTTGACAAGCTTGATAAGAAACTGCAACGTATCTTAACGTAACTTTACATAAGTTAATACTAACTAAAGTGTGGGCGTTGCTTAATAATGGAATGATTTTAAAAGTTTTGTGGAATGGGCATCTTGCCCGTTCCGCCCTTGGGTCGCACCTGTGGAATGGGCATCTTGCCCGTTCCGCCCTTGGGTCGCACCTGTGGAATGGGCATCTTGCCCGTTTGTGACGGTGGGACCCAACCTGATTACTTAATCATGGAATATAACGTTCGATGTTAGCTTCGCCCTTACCTTGGTTAACATTAACATTTACGTTCCACAACAGCACTTGCCCATCAGCACCACCACTAACTATTTTTACTTTATCCCTAGAAGAATTAGAATTGATCGCCAGTGACAAAACTGCTTTTTCATGTTTTAAATTGACATTACGTCTTAGCTCAATGTTTTTTTTGTTAGTTACATCCCACAATTGCACCTTTCCAGTCTCATCGCCAGTAACGACATAACTTCCATCAGAGCTAAGGGCAACTGATTTGACCGCAGCCTTATTTTTAATGGTATTATTAGTTTTACCTTGGGGATCTTGCACTAGCACTTTACCATGAGGATCAGCAGTTACAAAATACTCACCACCTGGGCTAATAGCAGCTAAAACAACAGTGTTTGGCTCAGAATGATTTTGTTTTCCTATCAAAAAAATATTCCGCAAAAAACCCAAAAACCCTAGAGCAATTAGCCCAATCACGCCAAAAATTATCAATCTTATTACCAATTGGGGATTATATTTTTTACTTTCGTCAAAGCTTGGGATCTCCAAGCTTGGAAAATTTTTTTGAACTGAATTCGGTGGCTCATAGGGAGAAAGGTCTTCGTTATCTCCAAGATTCGATAATCCCCGCCAAACTCCTGCTTTTTTGAGATCGTCTTGTTTCTTAATTCCGGTAACAACGACTAATGCTTCTGAAGCCGAAGCATTGCTTTTCTGAGGTAGACGGTATTCTTTAAGTTCCTCAGCAATAATTTTTCTATTATCGTCTGAGTTTTTCCCTATCATCAGATGCTTCGTTCCAGTGGAGTTCTTGGTTTGAAGCGATGCTTTGATGGCATTCTCGATTTGTTCATAAGAAATTTCAAATCCGTATTCCCCTCCTTCCTTAATAGCACTGTCAATGTCATTTGGGAATTTTCCCTCTAATGCAAGCACAGCGATTCCTCGTATTTGTTGCTCATTCTGTTCATTATCTTGAGCAATCAACGCTATAGAGTTGCGTATAGTGCGACCTCGATAATCTTTGCGTTTGCTTGCTTTCATGCCTGTGACAAGCAAAATTAAGTTACCACTCTCACGCCCTATAAAAATCGAATACGCTTGGGTTTCAAGCAATAGTTTAGATTTTTTAACCAAATCTGGTTCATCTATTGGCTTTTGTTCATGCTTTGTAATTTCTTGCCAAAAGTAATCCTGATCTTGAGACAAACCAGCACTTTGAACATAAAGTTTCATGGCTAACTCCTATTTATTAATATAAAATTTATCTTTACCTTGTATAATAGCAAAACCATGAGCTGATTTACATTTATCAGCAGACTTTTTCGCAGCTTTTAAAAGAAATTTATCCCAACCTAGCCAATGACGAATAGGATTAAACCAGCCCCATTTCGTATCGTAATGAAGTTTGAGTAGGAAACTCAAAAGATACCGTAACGGCTGATCGCTATCTTTGGGACTATATCCAGCATCATGACTAATTTTGCGAAAGTAAAAACGCGGTCTTTGATTCACTACTCTAATATTATTGAATATCACAGTTCCTACAGTTTGAATAGGTGTAATTACGCACGCAATCTTAGTCAGCAAATTTTCGCTCTTGAATAACCTCAATAATTCAGCATATTTATCTTTGATGCAGTGTAGTAACTTTGTGGCATCTTCTTCATTTTGCAAATATTTTTCACAACGAACAGGAACAAGGATAACGAGCCTAGGTTCTTTTAAATCTCCATAGCTTCTGCTAAAAATATCGCAAATCTGCTTGGGTCTGTTCATCAAATGATGCCATTTGCCGTTGGCTTCCATGAGTGCAGGAGCGTCAATAGCAATCAGAACTGCAACACATTCATGCATTATCTTTTTGACAAATTCCCCATCCTTATCATCCAGGTAGCCACCGGGAAAATCTTGAAAAGTCAGTTGTAAAGATGGTTTGTCACCAATCTTCCCTAGACCAAACTTAAAAGATTGGGGATTCTCTGTTCCTTCCAATCCTCCCGTCGCTTCAAAATCATCAAGCAGACCTTTTAGCTCTCCTAAACGCTGTTGGAGAAGTGCGGAACTTTCAGGATCGGGAGTCAGTTGCAAATCGGCTTCCTTAAACGTATCAGAGAACTGCTCATACATGGCAGTTAAAACACTTGTCTTGCCTACACCTCTATGTCCTAGCATTGTGACTTTAAGTTCTTTGGGCATTTGATTCTCCTTGTTGTGTTACTTGAATAATGACATCAACTCTTGCTGATTTAGGTTTGTTGCCTGTTCTACTGCCTCTAGCCACTCTTGGCGTACCCTCGAGCGTTCACCCAATAACTCAAATTCCTTAGGCCAGATAGAAGCGCGTTCCTGGTAAAGAAAAATTTGCCATTCATCCTTGACTGCTTCAGCACGGAGTACACGGTCAAGAAATTCTTCTACTATGGCAAAAGCAGCTTGGGAAGGTTCACAAAGAAAATCTTCTAAGGCTGTTTCGCATTGAAAAACAGCTGCTGCATGAAGTGATTCGAGATTGCTCTTGATTTGCTCTGCATTGGGAGACTTCCCAGACAGATGCAGATCAGTCCTATCAGGAGTTAATCCATTAAGACACTGGCGAATTCGGTGTTGGATAGTACCTCGATAAGAAAGCTGAAATTCAGAGAGGATTTGGAATCCAAATTTTAGTCTACTGGGTTGCCCCTCTAAAATTTGATCAGGCAGTAGGTTAGCGAGCTCTCCAAGAAAATCAGACCCTTGTGCTTCTGTGATTCCTCCTAAATGTGCCTTTACAATTAATACCTCTACTACTAGATATTTTACCCTATCCAACGATTTTTTCAAACCAGTATCTAGAGATAGAAAATGTTGTGATAGGTGAGCGCGAATTTCATTGAGGTAATCGCTATAGGCACTTGTGTAAGCCCCTTTACTATCACGCCTACTTTCAATTTCTTCCAAAGATGAGGGAATTTTGGTATCGTTATAGCAATTTTGTATAGCCTCTTCTACAGATTGTTTAAAGTCTCGGTCTTGCTCATTAATTTGGTTACTAAGTTGTTTAAGTAGTTTTTCAAGACCGCTGGTCAAATCGTCCCAAAGCCCATTAAACAATGGGATGAATTCAACCATCTCTCCTGAAATTTTTCCTTGTCCTAATGCTTGACGGGCTTTATCTAACTCAGCCACCACTGATGTTTGGATTTGCTTGATTCGATCCTGACAAGCAGAGGCATATTGCTGATCTAGGTCAGTAATTGTTTTAGCTAAGTAGTTAAGAATCGGATCTAAAACCTGATCGTTAGCCTCTTGAGCTTCAGCGCAGTTAGCTATGACACAGTCTGCAACATTGATGTGTTTGTTGGTAATGTCGGTTTTCAATTGTTGGCAGAGTTGTAAGTTACTCTCATCACTCAGTTTGTTGAGAACCATAAAAGACCATAGTGGCAGGGGCAGATCATTCAAAGCTCTATAGGCTGTGTCGTACAGTTGCACATCAACGTCCCCCCAAAAGTCCCCTGTACTCTTTGGCATCCGGACAAATAGCACTGCATCAATATCCTCACCAATGGTTTTTACCATCCTCTTTTCATCACCAATTCCTGTATCTCCTAATCCCGGCATATCAACTAAAGCAATCTTTCCAAGATCATCCTTGGGAAACTTGCAGATAATTCTGACCTCTCGAACTGCCAGATAGTTGAAATAAATACGCTCCCCTTGGAGGTTGTCTTGGGCTACATATTCTCGAATCTCTTCTTTCTTGATCTGGCGTGGGGAAGGGGCTTGCAACAGGAGACGATATTTATCTACATTCTCATGATATTGGCGTAGATGTTCATATTTGGCCTTAACCTCTGCACCCTTAAGGTCGTTCGGTAGCGAAGGCAGGTCTTTTTTGGCAAAATCATCGATATCAATTGGTTTAGTTCCCAATTTTAACTGCTCATAGTAAGGAGCAATAACCTCATCCATAAAAGTACGGTCTGTATAGAACAAGACCTCACCATATGTTTCAACATTTGGGTTATGGTGAATCTTGCTGCGAACCCCCGTACAGTGTTGACCGCTGCCATCAGGAATTTCTGCTGCAGTCAATCCAGTTAAACTTTGTAATAAACGACTCTTACCCTGTCTTGCTCGTCCAATCACACCGATGTTAAGAGTATCTCGCGAGAAACGAGTTTTGAGTTTAGCCAGTGCTTGTAACTCAGATACAAGATCCTGCTGAATCTTGGAAAAATCGATTTCCTTCAAGCGTCCATTTATGCTTGGTTCATCAACCTTTTCCAGTAGCTGTTGGCGATAATTGTCGAGATAGCTAAGTTTAGAATAAAGAGAGTTTAAATTTACTCCGACCTCTTCAATTCTATTAGCCAAAGGTTGGCGCTTTTCAAGAATATAGGCAATTTTAGCAGTTCTGTCCATAGGTTATATATCCAATTAATTACAGTCCAAGTTTAGCTACCGAGTGTTATCCAGTTACTCTGGGAAATATCACATCAAAATTGCGATCGCTGCACCTAAATTTTGTCAACCAACTTCAGTAGGTTAGTTTATGCAATAACTCATCGCGTTCGTTAAGATACTCTTATATTGCTGTAATGTCGTTAGCAGAGCCTTGTAATGGATCCACTTTAAGAACTGAATCCGGTGGGTAGTGATCGATCCCCACTAGCAAGGCATAAATCCTATTAACCATCGTTTCCTGCGATATTGGCTAAATATTTGTGGGTTTAATTATTACTCTGAGTGATTGGTACTTTTTATGCAGGGAGCGGTTTTTTGTAACATAAATTTACAAAACCTGACGGATAGGATAGCGTTTCCTAGTCTAGTCAGGTACATCTAAATTTTCGGCATTGCTAATGGCGTTGCTTACGGCGGTTTGCATAACTGTTAGGTACACATTGTTTCTCCACTTCCGACTTCCGACTTCCCTCTTCCCTGCTCCCTGCTCCCTGCTCCCTAAAAGCCAGAACTTTGTACCTCATGATTATGAGAATTGCTATAAATGCTTTATCCTCTATTTCGTTAAACCATGTTCCAAAGCATAGCGAACTAACTCGGTACGACTATTGGTTCCCGTTTTGCTAAACAAACGACTAACGTATTTCTCAACATTACGAACACTAGTCTCTAAACGTCGGGCAATTTCTTTATTCATTAGCCCTTGGGCAACCAAATCTAAGACACTCTGCTCTCTAGCGGTAAAATCAATGCGCAAGGGTGGAGGAGTTTGGACAATCCCATGCTTCTGGTCTAACATTGCGCGAATTTCAGCCACTTGCTTGGCTATCTTTTCAAGCTCTGTACTCCCTACACTATCTTCCGAGTTAGCAGCGCGACGCTCCAAGAGGTTTTGAACAATAGCGACTAATTCATCTGGATCAAAGGGCTTCGGTAGGTACGCATCACAACCGGCCTGATAACCCTGAATTCGATCTGAGGTCATGCCACGGGCGGTCAGAAACACCACTGGCAGTGCTTTAAAACGGGGGTCATCTCGAAGCTGCTGTAGGAATTGATACCCATCCACTTTAGGCATCATGATGTCAGAAATTACTAGTTCGGGTGTGCTCTGCTGTAACATCTGCCAAGCATCATTAGCATTGCTGGCAACCTGTACGGTAAAACCAAATTCTGCCAAATACTCTTTCACTGCTTCCCTTACTCCTGGTTCGTCGTCTACCAATAAGAGTTTTGCTGACATCGCTAATTCCTTAACCCCTACTAGCCTTAGTGTAGCGCAATGTAGTGCAATTTACTGGTTATTAGTGATTTGTGATTAATCGAGAATCGGGAATCGGGAATCGGGAATCGGGAATCGGGAATCGGGAATCGAGAATCGGGATGCAGCTATCAGCTTCCATGGGAAAACCACTCTATCTGATCGGCTTTGTCTGGCAGCCGGGCTTCCTGTTGTCCCTTTGCCCTTGCCCAAGTTCCAAATAGACCAATCGGTGTGCTGATTAACTCAATCGGATCGGTTTTGCCTGCGATCGCCTTAATACTATTGCGCGGTAGTTCTTTCAGCAACCAACGACTGATCCGATACAGATATTCCCTTGGTGGAATATCCCGCATCAAGGGCACACCATGGAGCTGATGTAAGTAACGGTTAGAGCGACCATAGCGATGCCATTGACTGTGATACTCCCGAAAGGTGGAACGGTGTCGGTGCTCTACTATGGCGGTTGGGGCAAGGTGTAATTGCCACTTGCTTTGCTTTTGAATACGCCAGCAGATATCAGCATCACCACCAGTGGTCAGGTAAGGACGGAACAATCCCACTTCCTCTAATGCTTGCCGTCGGATTGCTAGGTTAGCGGTTTGACCGTAGGGACAATAGGAATGGTTTAAGGTATGTTCCTGAGATAGAACATTATGGTACTCAGCGTGTTTTTCTAGCCAGGTTTTACCGGGCAAGCCGATGATTTGACCAGCAACAATACCAATACTAACCTTAGCAAAGGGTGAGACCAGGTCTGCTAACCAATGGGGTTTGGGACGACAGTCTGCATCAGTAAAGGCAATTATTTCCCCCGAAGCCGCTCGAATTCCTTTGTTACGCGCGGCATAGGAGCTTTGAATCTGGTCTTCTAGGATGTAGTGGAAGGTTATGCCCTCAGATGCTCCCTCAGTAACAGCAGTTTCGATGAGTGAGGCTGTGCGATCGCGGCTATTATTATCCACTAACAGATACTCTACTTGGTCAGTGGGATAGGTCTGTGCCTGTAAACAACGGACTAAGTCTGGTAAATCTGCTTCACCGTTGTAGATTGGTACAACTACTGAAACCTTGGGCAAACATTTGTCATTTGTCATCGGGTAATGGCTAATGGCAGAAGTGTTGAACAGGGAATCGGGAATCGGGAATCGGGAATCGGGAATTGGGAATCGGGAATCGGGAATCGGGAATCGGGATAGAGCTATCAGCTATCAGTTATCAGCTATCAGCTTTTGAATAAAACAGGTAAGCATTGGTTTAATCTGAGTGAAGTCACCTCACAGGCTAGAAGCCTGTTCCACAAAGCTGTTCGCGTAGCGTGGCCTTTGGCCAAGGCTGACCGCTGACCGCTGACCGCTGACCGCTGACCGCTGACCGCTGACCGCTGACCGCTGACCGCTGACCGCTGACCGCTGACCGCTGACCGCTTGCATTATCTATCAATGTTGAGCATAATCAACTGGCGTTGGAGTAGCGATCGCACTCCATCTAAATCGAAGTTAACATGCTTGATAATTTCTGCTACAGTTTGGGATTGGGATGAGTTGTCGGCTGAGTTACCATTCTGGTCACAGGCTTCGAGAAACTTAAATTCTTCGTCTGATAGCTTAACCAGCTGGTAATCATAGTCAAATAGGGACTTACTTGGCCAACCAGTCATACAAGGGTGCCGTTCTGGAATTGCTGCTAACATGTCGTTATCTTCTGACCAATCTACCCGCTCTAAGGGAGGACGGGTCAGGAAAAACTCATAATGAGTCAGTTCGGGATCTAATAATTCAATTAACCGATATAGCTCCCGTTCACTGAGACCTTCTGAGCGTGCCATTAACTCTGGATTTTTGCCAAATAAGCGCTCTTTCTGCCAGTAGCGGGGATTGGAAAACCCAAGAAACTCTAAGCCAGCGGCATCGATCAGTTCAAATAGGGTTTCAATGTTATAGTCAATCTCTTGGGGATGAACGTACATATCCGCGAAGCATTCATCCTGATGGTTTTCCAAAGCCCAACGTTCCCGGTCTCGCTTGACAATTCGGTTGTTTTCTGGTAATGCTTCAAATAATTGACGACCTACTTTCACCCCATCCTGGTAGTCTCCCTGGTTTTGACCCTGCAAAAGTGCGATCGCTTGCTGCATCAACTGGATTTCCCAGCGTCCTAATTCAGCATAGACAAAGATATGAAATAAGCCTCCCGGTGCTAGTTTCTTAGCTATCGATTGAATCCCACGGATCGGGTCTGGCAAGTGATGTAACACTCCTACACAGTTAATTAGATCGAACTGACCCTCGATTTGGTCAACATCATACAAGCTCAAGTGATGAAACTCGACCCGATCAGCACCTGAGCGGCGACAGCGTTCCTGGGCTACCTTCAAGGCCCCAGCACTAATATCAATCCCCACTACTGAGGCTTGGGGATTGAGGTGAACCAGATACTCTGTGCCTACCCCTGTTCCACAACCAGCATCTAGAATCCGAATCTCCTCTCTTTGGGGTGTTTGCCCAGTACAAAAACTATAAGCAGCTCGCCAATTCCAGCGCCAGTTGTATCCAGGAGGTGGCTCATCGAGTAAGGGTTCTGGGGGAAAAGGGTAGGTATCGTAGAGGCGCTCAACGGCAGCAGCGGTTTCTTGAGAGGTTTTCATCACAAAACTTTACAAAAGTTAATTATTCGGAGAAATTTTTTACGAAAATAAAGTATAATTTCGAGGGTTTACTGGGATCAATGGCCATCAATCCTGAACTGGATCCCCTAAATTCTATACAATTCTTAATAAATAAACCGTAGAGATCAGAAAAGTTTTAATCTAAAAGCTAGTCGAGTTTAGCAGTCAGCACCCCGCTCTGAAAAGACGGGGCTTTGTGCGAAGCACACGCTTACACGAACGAGCCTCTTTATTTAGATAGCTGACCAGCCTAAGTCTTACGAGGACTACGTTATCGATAAGAGTTAAAGTTCCTACCTTGGGATGCGTGCCAGTCTCAAGCTCTAGAACCGGATGGTTAAACAGTTGTACGAGGGGTAAGACAGTGCCATCTGGAGAGTACCGATCGATAACATTGGCGAGGCAAACTTAACCCCAGAAATGGGAGTTTTGAGGGATTTTTTAATCCCTCACCCTGAAAAGGGTGGTTTGACGACGGTTAAAACCGCTCGTGTCGTTTTTCCTCCCCGGTCATTAGACGTGGGGCTTGTTCTACTCCCGTCTTTCTTCGTGAGATTGGATAGGACTAACATCAAATGCCTACCCACCAAATGGGTGTCTAAAACGTGTTTATTAACTGCGGCATAAGTCCGCAATGACAGCATAAAAATTTAGGAGCTTTAACAAACCAATGAGTGTCAAGGCAAGTGGTGGAAGCTCAGTTGCCCCTGTGCAACTCTATCAAACTGTCCCATCTGCAACCATTATCCAAGCAGAACAGCAAGACCGCTTCTTAGGAAATGGAGAGATCAACGAGCTACTGGATTACTTCCGTTCTGGAGAAAAGCGTTTAGCAATTGCTGATCTGATCACCAAAAACTCAGACCTAATCGTATCCAAGGCGGCTAACCGGATTTTTGTGGGTGGTTCCCCAATGGCTTTCCTGGAAAAGCCTAAGGAAGAACCTGCCCTAGTAGGGGCTGGGGCTGCAGGGGTTCCCGACACCAAAACCTTGGGAACTAGTACCTTTGTCGAGAGTGGAGGTGGATTATTTTCGGGCTTCCGCGCTCTGTTTAGTTCTCCGACTGGACCAACCCCAGCGAGTTTCCGTCCCATCGACATCAACCGCTATGGCCCGAGGAATATGCAAAAGTCCTTGCGGGACCTATCTTGGACGTTGCGCTATATCACTTACGCCATTGTTGCTGGTGATCCCAACATCCTAGTGGTTAATGTTCGAGGTTTGCGGGAAGTCATTGAAAATGCTTGTTCAGCTGATGCCACAATCGTGGCAATCCAGGGAATGCGGGCGGCTTCACTAGATTATTTCAAAGGTGATCAGTCGGCACAGGAGATTGTTGCCCAGTACTTTGACATTACCCTGAACGAATTTAAAGCTGCTACACCCTCCGATAAACTGCGGCAACGCCCTTCGATAGACCAACAAGGGCTGCAATTGCCCCAAAGTTACTTTAATGCAGCCGAGCGGCGTCCTAAGTTTGTGATGAAGCCCGGTCTGTCATCCTCAGAAAAAACTGAGGTAGTTAAAGCTGCCTACCGGCAAATATTTGAGCGTGACATTACCCGCGCCTACGGTTTGTCGATTTCTTATCTAGAATCTCTAGTGAAAAACGGGAACATTTCCATGAAGGAGTTTGTTCGCCGTTTGGGCAAATCTGAACTATACCGGAAGCAATTCTTTGAACCTTTTATCAATAGTCGGGCCTTAGAACTGGCTTTCCGCCATTTCCTAGGTAGGGGTCCATCTTCAAGGGAAGAAGTGCAAAGCTACTTCTCCATTGTTTCCGATGGTGGTCTACCCGCTCTAGTAGATGCCCTGGTGGATTCTGAGGAATACTCGGATTACTTTGCCGAAGAAACGGTTCCCTATCTGAGGGGTTATGGTCAAGAGGCTCAAGAATGCCGCAACTGGGGGATGCAGCAAGATTTATTGCGCTATAGTGCTCCCTTCCGTAAGGATGCCCAGTTTCTCAATACCTTTGCCAAATACGAGCAACCCCTACCTGACCAACATGTCTATGGTTCTGGTAATGACTCCTTGGAAATTCAGTTTGGGGCAATTTTCCCGAAAGAAACCCGGAATCCTACTACCACCCCCGCTCTCTTTGGCAAAGATACTAAACGCCTGCTGATCCACCAAGGCCCAGGGATCAATAACCAAAATAGTAATCCAGGGGCAAGGGGTATGTCCCCCGGTTCCCTTGGCTCTAAGGTGATCCGCCTTGACCAGATCCCTAGTACACAAGACAAGAGTATCAAATTTGCCGAAAGCTCTACTCAAAGGGTAATTCGTGCCTGTTACCTTCAAGTGTTTGGCTTTATGCCCTATGAAGGTGAACGGCTGACTTCAGCAGAAGCTCGGCTGGAAAACGGTGAAATTACCGTCCGCGAGTTTATCCTAATGCTGGCGAAGTCTGATGGTTTCCGCAAACGTTACTGGACACCATTGTATGTGGTCAAGGCAATAGAATATATCCACCGACGTTTGCTCGGTCGTCCTAGCTATGGGCGCTCCGAGATGAACAGTTACTATGATGTTGCCTATAAAAAAGGTTTCTACGGTGTAGTAGAGGCAATTGTCAACACAAAAGAGTACTCTGAGGCATTTGGGGAAGATACGGTTCCCTATGAGCGCTATGTGACGGCAGCTGGTTTAAAAATGCGCACCGGAGTGTCTGGTAGCGTGACATCAGCAATGGCAATCATGGGTGAGGAGAAAGTACCTCGCTTTGTTGAGCTGGGTATGGGCAAAGACATGCTCACCGAACCGGAAGTTGAATTCCGGATTAATCAGGGGGTCAGTGTACAGCGTGAACAAACCAAGATCTTTAAGCTGATTGACCTTAATGATAAGCCAGCCTTGAAAGTCCTGATTGGAGCAGCTTATCGGCAGATATTTGAGCGGGATCTTGAACCCTATGTGATCAGAGCAGCATTCACCTCCCTGGAAAGCCGACTGAGTAATGGCGAAATTAATCTCAAGGAGTTTATTGAAGCCTTAGGTTGTTCTGATCTCTACATCAAAGAGTTCTACACCCCCTACCCCAACACCAAGGTGATTGAGCTGGGTACCAAGCACTTCCTAGGACGTGCCCCCTTAACTCAAAAGGAAATCCAGACCTACAACGCAATTCTAGCCTCTGAAGGGATTCGGAGCTTTATTGGCGCAATGGTCAATGGCATGGAATATGCTCAGGCATTTGGAGAAGATACTGTCCCTTACCGCCGCTTCCCCACCTTACCAGCTGCTAATTTCCCGAACACCGAGAAGCTGTATAATCAGCAGACCAAGCAGAATAGTGATGTGGTGGTACCAAGCTTTGATCCAGTCGAGCCTCGCATGGATTCGTCTAAGCTACCTTTGACCGGAAAAGCGATCGCAGATATGGCTGCCCAAAAGTGGGAGATGGCTACCAACCCCTCCGAGCTGGCCAAGGTAGGTCGTTCCTCTAATCGGAACCAACCAACCTTGAATCCTAAATCTGCTAAGCCAACACGGATTTTCCGCATCACCCCAAACATTTCTCAGGTCGAAAGCGCAGTGGTGATTGATTCCATTTATGACCAGGTCCTGGATTTATTCGGTGAACCAGTACCACCAAAATACCGGCAACAGCATCTAGACAGTCAACTGCGCAATGGGGAAATTTCCGTGCGGCAGTTTGTTAAAGCCTTGGCGAGTAGTAACACCTATAGTCAGCGGTTTTACCAGGCTTATCCCCCTGCGAAAGTAGTTGAGTTATTGTTCCGGCACTTACTCGGACGTACCCCTAACACTCACGGTGAGGTTCAAACCTACCAGCAGCTGTTGGCGGGACAGGGTCTAGAAGCTGCAGTAACCGCTATGGTTGATAGTTCAGAATACTCCCGCTTCTTTGGTGAAGACTTAGTCCCCTATCAGCGGGTTAGTTAGCAAAAAGTCTGAATTATGAAGGTTGGAAGTTGAACGCGATCGCGTGGCCTATTGGCCAAGGTTGGGAGGTTGAAGGTTGAAGGTTGAAGGTTGAAGGTTGAAGGTTGAAAATTAAAGGTTGAAGGTTGAAGGTTGAAGGTTGAAGGTTGAAAATTAAAGGTTTGGAGGTTTGGAGGTTTAAAGGCTGTCGGTAGGTTGGACTAGCCTTAAAGGTTCAACTTTCAACCCCCAAACCTGATCAAGCCGGAATAGCAACCCCAAACTAAAATTACTTTGCCATCACTGAGGTACAGTCAATTTTCGCAATCCCTACTCCCTACTCCCTACTCCCTACTCCCTACTCCCTTAACTAAGGCCACTAACCTGTAACTCACCCTTCATACTTCATACTTCATACTTCATACTTGATTAGGGAAAATGTTACGATGTGTTGCGAAGCTGGGAAAAATGTCAACAATCTGTAGCAAAATATTCCCGGAAGCTAGGTTTATGATTAACCTGCTTTGATTTAGGCTTTGATTTAGGCCTTTAATTTAGGCAGGGTTAGCCAAACCAAGTTTTGCTGGGACGTGCGTCGGCGCTCTGTGCTGACGGCGTATCGAGAACGGCGATTTACCCGGCACATTGCGAGTAACTGCAATGGGACAGAAGCTCTAATTACACCGCAAGGTTAGTTAGAGAGCGTTCATTTTTGGAAATGCCGGTTTACACAAACCTGGTGATATTTTTTTCTGGAGGAATCCATCTATGAGTATTGTCACGAAATCCATCGTGAATGCAGATGCTGAGGCTCGCTATCTGAGCCCTAGTGAATTAGACGGTATCAAAAGCTTTGTTACTTCTGGTGAGCAGCGCTTACGTATCGCTCAAACCTTAACAGGCTCCCGTGAGACAATTGTTAAGCAAGCTGGAGACCAACTATTCCAAAAGCGTCCAGATGTTGTCTCTCCTGGTGGTAACGCCTACGGTCCGGAAATGACCGCTACTTGCCTGCGGGACATGGATTACTACCTACGCTTGATTACCTACGGTATTGTGGCTGGTGATACCACACCAATTGAAGAAATTGGTCTAGTAGGTGCTAAGGAAATGTACAAGTCTTTAGGTACCTCCATTGATGCTGTTGCCGAAAGCGTCCGTTGCATGAAGGGTATCGCTACTGGCATGATGTCTGGAGACGATGCTGCTGAAGCTGGCTCTTACTTCGACTATGTGATTGGTGGATTGTTGTAGGGCAATAAATACCCCTTGGCCTAGTGTTCTGAGGCAAGTCTGTCTGTAGAACCGATAATCACAACTTGAGTTAAATAAGGAAATAGAATCATGCAAGACGCAATTACTGCTGTTATCAACTCTGCGGACGTCCAAGGTAAATATCTAGACGACTCCGCTATGGAAAAGCTCAAGGGCTATTTCCAAACTGGTGAGCTGCGGGTACGTGCAGCAACTGCCATTAGTGCTAATGCTGCTACCATCGTTAAGGAAGCAGTTGCTAAAACCCTGTTGTATTCCGACAGCACTCGTCCTGGTGGCAATATGTACACCACTCGCCGCTACGCAGCTTGTATCCGTGACATGGATTACTTCTTGCGTTATGCTACCTATGCCATGTTAGCCGGTGACCCATCTATCCTTGATGAGCGCGTACTCAATGGCTTGAAGGAAACCTACAACTCCCTTGGTGTTCCCATTGGCAATACCACCAATTCCATCCAAGGCATGAAGGAAGTTACCGCTAGCTTAGTTGGTCCTGATGCTGGTAAGGAAATGGGTGTATACTTTGACTACATCTGCTCTGGCTTAAGCTAAGTTAGCTAGTGTTGATGGAATTCGCCAGCCTGTAGTTGTCTGTGTAATTAAGGTCTGGGAAGTTGATTGTGAGTGCTAGCTTGTTAAAGGCGAATCTGGCTCACGTTAGTTAAGCAGCAGATGAGTTTTGACAGTCTAGTATTGACAATTAACTCCCAGACTTTGGAATAGTTGAGATATTCGATTAACGAATTTGTTCCCTCGCTATAGGCGGTAGGGATTTTTTATCCATCTTGGAATCAAACGAAAATTAAAATTTTCTGGAATTTTACTAGGAGAAATAACCTCATGCGGACGTTTGAAATAACTGCTTGTGTGCCAAGCCAAAGCAGAATTAGGACACAACGGGAGTTACAGAATACTTTTTTTACCAAGCTCGTTTCCTACGAGAACTGGTTCCGTGAGCAGCAGCGCATCCAGAAAATGGGTGGCAAAATTATTAAAGTTAAGCTGGCAACTGGTAAGCAAGGTACAAACACCGGTTTGTAAGGATTTTTCGATAATAGCTGTTTATCAAAAAAAAAATTTCAGGGGGTCTACTAGGACCCCTTTGTGATTTTTGGTTCAAAATGGGGGGATGGAAACAGAAGCAAGAGAGGGCCAACAACTACATAACCAAATAACCTTGGCCAAAAGGCCACGCGATCGCTGAAAGCGGGACTTCGTCCATCGCGTTCAACCACATAACCTTCAAGCACATAACTTTCAACCACATAACCTTCAACCACATAACCTTCAACCACATAACCTTCAACCACATAACCTTCAACCACATAACTTTCAACCACATAACCTTCAACCACATAACCTTCAACCACATAACCTTGGCCTTGGCCTATTGGCCACGCGGGGCGCGTTTGGCCACGGGATCGCGTTCAACCACATAACCTTTAACCAACCTGATGAAACGTGGCTCTACGTAACCTGATTCTATTATTTAATCCCTCCACTACAGACTGGGCAGTAACTGCTCGGTTACTGAAGTGGTTAACGTTTCTATGGCTGTTGATCGGAATAGTAATTCTGTTCTCAGCTTCTTATGCGATCGCAGATGTCGAGTTAGGGGATGGAACATACTACGTCAAGCGACAGCTGATGTGGGTAGTCTTGGGTTTAGTGGGATTTAACCTATTGGTGCGATCACCGTTGCGTTATTTGCTAAAAATCAGCCATTGGTTGGTCTTGGTGCTCTTGGTGCTGCTGTTATTGACTTTAATTCCTGGTGTGGGAACAACGGTTAATGGGGCAACTCGCTGGTTATCTTTCGGTTCGGTTCCCCTGCAACCTTCAGAGTTAATGAAGCCGTTTCTAGTGTTACAAGCAGCTCGGGTATTTGGGCAGTGGGACCGGCTTCAGTGGCGGACCCGTTTCACGTGGCTGGGGATTTTTATGGTGGTGTTGGTGGGAATTTTGTTACAGCCTAATCTGAGTACAACAGCACTTTGTGGGATGACCTTGTGGCTAGTTGCTCTAGCAGCAGGGTTACCGTTTTCTTACTTGGGAGGTACAGCATTTGGTGGTGTCCTGCTGGCAGTACTCAGTATCAGCATCAAGGATTACCAACGGCGTCGGGTGATGTCATTCCTAAATCCTTGGGCTGATCCGATGCGAGATGGATACCAATTGGTTCAAAGTCTTCTGGCTATTGGCTCCGGTGGGACTTGGGGCTCTGGCTTTGGGTTATCCCAACAAAAGTTATTCTATTTACCCATTCAACACACTGATTTTATCTTTTCTGTCTTTGCTGAGGAATTTGGCTTTGCTGGTAGTATAGCGCTAATGTTATTGTTGATGACATACATGACCCTAGCGGTGATTGTAGCTATTAAGGCCAGAAACCGAGTCTATCAGTTAATCGCGATTGGGGCAATGCTGTTTATTGTCGGACAGTCTCTGTTAAATATTGGTGTTGCTTCTGGGGCTCTTCCCACTACTGGTTTACCCTTCCCATTCTTTAGTT
>NZ_JAAHHZ010000073.1:0-34074 GCF_010672005.1 Moorena sp. SIO4A5
GGTCAGTAATAAAACGGTCGTATCGTTCTTGGTGAATTACTTCTGGCGATGTGAGTAAATCCCTAGTATTCGACCAACGGAAAGCACCAGCAAAACAGCAGTCGAGGATACCCAAGAAATGACGACAGGGTAATTGACTTAAAGCATCGTGTAACTTGGTCATGGGCAGATAACTATTAGTATTGCCGAGTTTGGCATCTTGAGGAATTAAGTAACCAGCCGGGCCATCATCCCCATTAAGAGCTACTCCATGACCAGCAAAGTAAAATAATAAGCGGTCATTTTCAGTAACTTGTTCGGGTAAGGTATGAAATAAAAATTTGTGGAAGTTAGACAGAGTTGCCACTTCGTATAAGCATTCCCAGACTTCGTAATCATGCTTCTCGCGGAGAATTTCCACTAGTTTTTTGGCATCGTTTACGGCAGTGTTCAGGGGAGAAATGCCGTTGGTGTAGTTATTGATACCGATGATCAAGGCGAGATTGCGAGAAAACATGTTATACTAAAAGCACTTATAAAGATAACTTTAATACTAGGGATTGCTAGCATCCCATTTTGGCAAATATATCTTTTTATGTGGGCGGTATAATCCCGCTCACACAGCTGGGGTATAGTTTGTAAAATCTGGGATGCTCCCTATTTATTCCCCAAGATAATTTGTTAACTTTACGCAGAAATTAGTATTTTCGTAATAAATCTTTACCTATTGACGAAAGCAGACAAGCCCTAGTGTCATTGGCGTATATAGCATTGTAAGCATTCAGCTATCAGTTATCAGCTATCAGCTATCAGCTATCAGCTTATGCGCTACGGGAACAGCTTAAGCGCTACGCGCACGGCTGACCGCTGACCGCTGACCGCTTACGCATCATTGACCTAGATTCTCGCGGGGTTGAGATTGATTGCTCCGTTGGCTATTATTGGATGACTTTACTATCAACCAACCAATACTAGCTGCTACTAATACCCCAACAACCCCAATAATCCACCATTTCAGTGCTTTGTTCCCTGAAGAATTATTAGTAATATCTTTTGTGTTTTCTAGGGCTTGAATCACTGCCTTGGAGAGGGCAGTTAACCCCACTGGTTCAGTAAAGTAAACCAGGTGATCGCAGCCGATTTCCTGAATTTTCGGTTGTGGAGTCCGGTTTGAACCTAAGCTTTTTATACTTTGTACTGTAACAGCGATATCATTTGGTTGCTCAAAGAAAGCCAGAGCTACAGCTTTATCAAATAACTTCTGCATTAGTCGTTGCAAGGGACTAGGGCGTGTCTTCAAACTCTGAGATCCCCCTAAATCCCCCTTAAAAAAGGGGGACTTTGAGTATGGCTCCCCCTTTTTTAAGGGGGGCTGGGGGGGATCATAATCTTGCGGAAAACTTTGAAAACACGCCCTAGACGTTTGATTGGCCTCTGCTGTCAGGGCGGCAGGAATAATAGATGTATTACCAGCAATAATTGAGTAAGGTACTTTGGGGTCGGGACTTGCTGCTAATTGTTCCAAGAACTCAGAAGTGGGATGCATCTGGTTTAGGGAAATATCAATAGTTTCAATCTCATCAGCAAACTGGTTAATAGCCTTAAGCAACATCCCCATCACTGGTACTGGCCAAGTAAATTTTGACAGCCCATTTAAACCGATACTTAAGGTAGCTAATGCCCAATCTTGAACCGTAGACCAAGGGGAACCAGCATTGGGTGTACCTAGCATAATTAAATGCCCAACTACCTGATTACCTCCTTCTCGTTCAATAAACCAACGAGAAACCAACCCTCCCATGGAGTGGGCGACAATGTGAAAAATTTTACCGTGGTTCTCCCCTAACCCTACAGCTTGTAGTCTCTGCTTCAGCAATTTAGCATTCTCTACAATTGAGGTATTTAAACTCTCATAATCATAGGTGAGTACCAGGTCATACAATTCCGCCAGGGGTTTTTGTGTTCCATCCACCTCAACCTGGGCGGAGCGAAGGCTGGGCAGCAAGCTCTCGGTATCACCAAGAATACCGTGTATGTAGAGGACTATGCGTTGGGCTTCGGCAACCCGCGACTTGACTTGTTCAACCTCTGTTGTATAGTTGACTGTATAGTTGACCACTCCAGAGGCAGTGACATCCGCTGCTGCCAAAATTGGGTAATTAAACTCTAGCCCCAGTTGTTGAGACACTACTTTTTGGAAGAAAATTCGGATCGAACCCCCCAAGCTGCGGCTACCTTCACTAATTGGTTCTGTTAACCGTTCCAGTAAAATCTCCGTTTTGCCCTCCGGGGTAGACCGAGCCCGTCCCAAAGGCAGGAAAAACTCCCCATCGTAGCTAATCGGTAACAGTTCTTCATTAGCAGCAAGGGGTCGATCAACAATAAGTTTCAGGGGATTTTTGGGTGTAACGGCTGACGGATTTTCCACCTCAGTTAATTCCAGCGCGCTTAAACCAGGATCCGTTCCCCGACTGCTAGTAAAGTCAAAGGACTCAATTCCCGGATGGTTTTCCCGCAGTATCGGTGGTAAGATATGATTACCTAAATCCCTAGTTGATTGGGTGAGAGTGGTTAGACGTGCCTTAGCTCTCAATTCGGAATGGGCGTATAGGGCGGAACCTACTCCCAGAAAGACATAGTCGTCCCCTGTGGGAATTGGAGTAGTGTGTAGAGGACGCACGGTAGTAATGCTAATTTGGCTAGTTAACCAGTCATCATAGATTTGATCGTCTTTTGTGTTGGGGAGGTCACGAGCTGGAATCCTTTGCATTAGGCGGTTGAGGGTACCATTACCGCGATGGGGTGTAGGCACGGGACGTTGAGGTACGTCAAGTTTTGGTTGTTCGAGCAAAGTAGCATCAAATTCCGTCGAACAGATAATCAGTTTTAGAATATCTTTAACTTCCGTAATCCCCGCTTTTTGCCATAGTTGTTTGGGAACCGTAGGACAAATAGGATTTCCGCGATTAACCCAGGCTTCATCTCCCTCTTGCCCCCTTGGTTGCAGCCAAATCCCACCGCCATCTAACAACCCAGCACCGACGGCGTAAAAGTCGGTTAAAACCAGCAGAGCGCAATAAAGCGGCTCATTACTGGTGTTTTTCAGCTTAATTTTCAATGTGGGCGATCGCCACCTGCCATTTTCCTGTCGATATTCCAGGCGAATGTCAGTATCTAGCAAAGGTGACCCATCCTGCTGGTAAATCAACATTTGCACAGCATCGGGGCGAATGCGGCTGGTGGCTGGGCTGGCCAGTTCAGTGATATTCAGCCAACGGGTGATATGTTCTAATCGCTGAATCGCCTGCAAGGCAGTGGCATCGGTGTAACCTGAAATGGCAGCCACTAGAGGACGGTCATCCGCTGGTTGTGTAATTAAATAGTTACCGTCACGAGCCAGTAACTTAAAATCGGCAGCTTCAGGGGTTGCCACTTCCCGAACATACAGGGAAGGCTGATTGTGAGCCGTGTTGAGCAGGGTGCTACGGGCTAATTCTACACCAGCTGGTTCTCCTGACAATAAAACCCCTTTCGGTGGCAAGGGCAGACTAGTGATTACTGCTTTCCAGGTCATTTCGGGATCTAAATCCCCAATACCACTAATTTGAACTTTACTCAGCTGGGGCATTACTTCGACAATTTTTGCCTCACCTACTGCCGTTGAGAGTTGGCGAAGTTCCTCTGTGGGGGTGTCAAAGGGAAACAAGGCCAGTATTGTGGTGTCATTCCCAACAGGTTGAGAAATGCCGTGAACCGCACCACCATCAATCACCCAGTCCTGGTTTTTGTCATAGCAGACAGTAAAGTAGGGTGTATGGTTAGCGATCGCACCGCCGAGAAAAGGTTGGTCTAAATCACTCAACTCCGTAGCTTCGATTTGGGGAGATTGGGCGTTGATATTACTGCGGACTAGGGCATTGGCACGCTTGAATAAATCCCGATAAGTCAGGCTACCATTGGATTTCTTCAAGGTATCCAGCAAAAAGTAAGAAAACGCACCTCTTGATTGCCCATTGCTGTTGTATTCTTTCGCCGTCTCACTATCTCGACAAGCGGCTAGGACGATATGTTTTCCTGTGGGGAAACTCCAACCACTAGGATTTTTTTCCGGGCTGAGGGCAGCTGATAATTTTTCAGTTTCACTCAAGGAGAAAATAAAACTATCCCAGGGTCGCTGACGTTTGTCGGTGGAAGTTTTACGAATTGCTGTTTCTGCTTCTAGTTCGCCACGGGTGGCAGCACCAGAGTGACAGCAGTCTAAAATAATAACAGTGTGGGGGTTGTTCTGGTCTACCTCAGAAATTAGCTTGGCTAACTCCTTATCTGCCAAGTCCCAACCCCCTTCAGTGCGACTGTCATAACAGACTAATGTTTCATCTAATCTGTCTGGCTCTATTGCCCAAAACTCTTGTGGGGCTTGCTCTTGAGAACCATGTCCCGCGTAGTAAAAGAAAGCAACATCTTCACTGCTAGCTTGACACAAATGCTCCCGAAAACCATCAATAACTGCCTGACGGGTAGCATCTTGATTCAAGAGTGTGCGGATGTGAAGTTTATCTCCATCTGCAGCGACCCGCCCTTGCAAATATTCCTGTATTTCTAGGATGTCATTGACACAGCCATTCAAAGAAGGAACAGGACTGGGATATTCATCAATAGCTACCAGCAGCGCATATATATTGTTGGTCATGCCATTCTCTTAATACTTATTGAAGGAGTTACATTTTTGTTAATTCCTGATTTATAACCCCCTAAATTACCCTTATTAAGGAGCACTTTTTTATCTAATTCTATCCTTCATCAGGAGCACTTTTTTATCTAATTCTATCCTTCATCAGGAGCACTTTTTTATCTAATTATACCTTCATCAGGAGCACTTTTTTATCTAATTCCCCCCTTAGTTAAGGGGGGTTAGGGGGGATCGCTGAGTTGGTCAATTCTCGCCCAAGAATAGAACTCCTGGATTATAAACCTCTATCGGTTTTTCCTGGAGAACGCTCACTAGTAGTTGTATTAGATTCTGGTGCAGTAATTTCTTTAGTGTCTTTATTATCTGTTTCGACATTTTCATCACTCGATCCAGCTTTTACTTCAGTTTCTTCAGGAGTTGTTACTGTTTCCTGAGAGTCGGAGCGATCGTCCCCTAAGGGGTTAGTATCGCCAGATGTATTTTCTACTACTTGCTCTTCATAATTTTGGTTAGATTCTGTATTTTCCATAGCCACTTTTATGGACCTCAATTGTTATGATACAGGGCAAGGACAAGACTCAATAAATTCTTCTTCAAAAGAGTGATAAATAAGCACAATAGTGCATATAATCAAGGCTTACTATGGTCATAACCCTTGATCTAAATCACATTTGGGTAGATCACATTTTGGCTTAATTTTTCTTGCCCTTAGCTTGCTTTATGATCATAAATTATACTTCTATAATAGCATATTATAAGCTTATTTGTCAAGGGAGCTAGAACCATTGCGGTGCCAGGCTTCACTCTTTATCTACTGCACCTAGAGCTTTTAACGTGTTTTTCTGAGGTTTGGTTAAACCAATGGCGTTTTTAATATTCATCCCTTCATAGGGTCGATCAATTCTCAGGGTTTTTATACATTCACCGGTGTCAAGATTCCAAAGCTTAATGGTTTCATCTTCGCTGCTACTCACTAACACAGGACGATTAGGACTAAAGGCAATTGACCGGACTGCTTTGTGGTGTCCCTGAAATAGTTTGAGAACAGTACCTGTACTGATATCCCACAGTTGAACAGTCTGGTCATCACTGCCACTGGCTAAACTCTTGCCATCTGGACTAAAGGCAATTGTTCTGACTCGAGATGTGTTACCGGATAAGGTTTGTAGACATTGCCCCGTTTCAACATCCCACAGTTTAATCGTCTGGTCTCCACTGGCACTGGCCAGCAGATTGGCACCGGGACTGAACACAACCGATAAAACCCAATCCTCGTGACCTGGCAATGTTTGTAGACAGGTTCCCGTACTGACATCCCAAAGTTTGATCGTGTTGTCATGGCTACCACTGGCTAGGATTTTACCGCAGGGACTGAAACTAATGGTTAAGACGTGCTGAATATGCCCTTCTAAGGTGTGCAGACATTCTCCTGTATGCCAATCCCAAAGCTTTACCGTTTGGTCACGACTGGCACTGGCTAAAATTTCTCCCTCTGGACTGAAGCTGACCGAATGCACCCAACTATCGTGTCCCCACAGTGTTTGCAAACACTCTCCTGTATTTGCATCCCAAAGTTTGATAGTTGTGTCGTCACTGCTACTGGCCAGAATCTGATGGTCTTTGGGAGCAAAAGTGACTGATGAGACTAGATTAGTATGTCCTGACAACGTTTGTAGACATTGCCCCGTATCAATATCCCACAATCTTACCCGTTGGTCTTCGCTACTACTGGCCAACATTTGACCATCTGGACTAAAAGCAACGGATAAGATCCAATTACTATACCCCTCCACTGTTCTTAAACATTGTCCGGTGTGGATATCCCATAACTTCATGGTTTGGTTTTCACTCACACTCAGCAAGGTTTGACCATCCGGATTAACAGCAACCAACCAAATCCGTGAAGCGTAGCTATTACCTAAAGGGGAATTGCTATACTTGTGCAACGTTTGGAGACATTTCCCGGTTTCCACCTCCCAGATTTTAACCGTTGTATCCTCACTACCGGTCACCAGTGTTTTACCATCTGGGCTGAAAGCAACTGACCACACATAACTGTTGTAGTCTGGTAAGGTTTTGATACACTCACCACTGGCTAAATCCCAAAATTTTACCGTTGTGCCATCACTTCCAGTTACCAATGTTTGTCCATCTGGGCTAAGGGCAATCGATAATACCCAATTGATCGGGATTTCTAGGACTTGCAGGCAAGAACCAGTGTTGACATCCCAGACTCTCACAGTTTGGTCTTCAGCCCCAGTGACCAACCTTTGTCCATTGGGACTGAAGGTAGTAAAAAATACCGGATTGCTATGGCCTGACAAGGTTTGCAGACATTTTCCAGTGTGAACATTCCACAGCTTTACCGTTTGGTCATGGCTACCACTGGCTAACATTTCCCCGTCTGGACTAAACCCTAGGGATTGCACCCAACTGGTATGACCTCGCAATGTTTTCAGACATTGCCCGGTCTGGACATTCCACAACCTGATCGTTTGGTCGTTACTACCACTGGCTAAAATTTCTCCCTCTGGACTAACAGCCAGGGATTGCACCCAAGCCTTGTGACCATTGCAGGTAATAATTTGTTTAATGTTGGCAACGTCCCACAACCAAATCTCATTATCAACACTAGTTGCCAGGAGTTTCCCATCTGGGCTAAAGGTCGCTGATAAAACCCCCCCTAAGGTGCGAGTCAAAGCCGACTTACTTAAATCGGCATTGGCGAAGTTGACTCGATGCAAATTCATGCCCTGTAGGTAAGCTTGCCAAACCGTTAAGTTAGAAAAATCATAGCCACTCAGGTCAAGATTAAGCTGCCAGAGTAAATTGAGAACATTGCCCCCGGCATATCCGGGTTTTCGAGGGGGAAAAGACTTCAGTTTTGATAAAATTTGATTCAAATAGTTTTGGACATTTTCTGGGAGACCAAGCAGGTTGAGTAGTTGCTCGGTAATCGGTTTGAGAATCAGCTGAATTTGGGCATTTCTCAGATAATCTTTGGCTTGGGCTTTGATTAAGGCACAGCGCTCCAATAGTGCTATTTCTACCGTTTGAATTTCGCAGAAAATCTGTTCAATTAAGCGATCGCTGACATACTCCATCACCACGGGTTGTTGAGTAAATTTTCCCGAAGTCTTCTCAATCATTGAGCGCAATTGTAGAGATTCTAAGGTTTCTAATAAATGTTTGAATGAAACAGCCGGAATAATGTCCCTTTGTAGCTCCTTAAATGAGACCCATTCTCGATTAATGGTCAGCCAGTACATCACCTGTTGTTCTAAAGTTGACAAGCGATTAAACTGCTGGTCCATTAAATCGGAAATATCACCAAAGACAATAGTGCCTTCTTCTAAAAACTGAGCCACATCGCCGTCAAACAACTCATAAATTGTCGTGGCAACAATCTTCAATGCTAAAGGATTGCCTGCATAAAACTCTACCAGTGCTTGACATTCGTCTTTTGAGACAGAAAAGCCTTTTTCCGCGAGAATTTTCTTCCCTTCTCCCTCGGTTAAGCCAGGTAACCTCAGGGAACGAATCGGAGCGTTTACACCTTCTTTGTTTCTAATTTCTCTGGGTTTCTCCCGACTGGTCAACACCAGACAACTTTGATGGTTAGTCTCGCCCCAGCTTCTGAGGAGTTGCCCATAGCCTTCATATCCTGGGCGATAGGCTCCTGCCCGTTGGTCAGGGGATAGAATTGACTCTACATTATCTAAGATGAACAAACAACGCTCTGCCCGCAGATATTCGATTAAACAGGAGATTTTACCATCTAAGCTTTCTGGTAAAGTGGTGTCTTGCTGATCGGACAAAAACCCAATCAGGTCCGTCAAAAGCTCGTGAATGGGTGGCGCATTACGCAAACTTCGCCAAATCAGGTACTGAAATTCCGATTGTAGACCCTGGGCTAACTTGACAGACAAAGTTGTTTTACCAATTCCACCCATGCCAATTAAGGTAATCAGTCGGCAATGGTCATTAATAATCCATTGTTTGAGTGTGGCTAATTCTTCCTTGCGCCCGTAGAAATTGGTAACATCAATTGCTTCTCCCAAGTCTTGGCGTTTGCTAGAGCTTCTGATTTGTGGCTTTTGATCTACAGTCTGGGATGACAGATCATCTACAGCCTGGGATGGCGGGTCAAAATCCAAATTGGCAATGGCTCTCCATTCCAGTGCCAATTTCTGAGAAAGTTCTTCAAAAGTAATATAGTCAACGGGTTTACCGGTCAGGAAGTTGCTGACTGTGGCTAAGGCAAACCCGACATCTTCCGCCAAAGCCCTCTGGCTCGGAAAACCGTTACGCCTGACTGCCAGTTTAACTTTTTCAATGCATTCCTGACGGACTTTGAGCGACCTAGGCATGGCTCATTTGATCATGACTGTAGGGATTATACCATTGACAAAGGAAAATTCAGTCACAAATTCTTCACAATTTAGTCACAAGTCAGATCATCTCAGGCGGTAAGTCAGTATGCAGTGGGGTTTGATGAATATATAGCAATTTAAGGCAAAAGGAATCCCCCCTAACCCCCCGCCCGGAAGGGGGGAAGGCAAAAGGCAATAGCGATGGAGTCGGCCAAAGGAGGAAAGTACCTCACCCAATTCAAAACTGCTATATATTCTAGGAATTTTATCCTAAATAAAACCATGAATGTGCTCTCTAAAAAACTGTTGGCAAGAACAACGTTATGGCTATTGTTAGAAATTTGGCTCAACTTCCTTGGACTAGATAACCTAGCTGATTACAGCGAATTTATCTTTGGAAATAATTTCAGCAGCGCCAGTGGGGTGCTAAAAATAGAAATAATTTGATCGCTAAATGGAAAACGTAAAACAACCAATTAGTTGATCAATTGCATTTGGAATAAGCCCAATTAATTTCTCATAATCAAGGTTCACCATGACTAATCAAAAACTCTTTACAAAACCCATTAATATTGAGTTAAGCCAAGTTTGTTCAAGCACATATGAGCTTCATAAACCGGATAAAAAACTAGATTATGTCAAACACTTTAAACACTATTGTAGTTTACCACAATCAATCAAAGTAGAAGCGACTAAACCCGAAAGCAGTAAGCCAGAGTTAGATTCAGAAGAAGGTTTGCCATTACTGCTCAAAGCAATTATTGAAGGCTTTGTTGATGGGGTGCTGATTATAACTACTAACCAAGAGTTGTTTCATGCCAATGAGTGTGGACGTCGAATGTGCTCTCAAATCTCTCAAGGTAAGTCACCGATAAACTCTATCCCTCAGCCAATTTGGCGAGTTTGCGAATCATTAATTGATAGTCGTGAGTTGTTTAGCGATCTCAAACTAATTATCGAAGCTGAAATTCAAGTGAATAAGTCAGTTAACTTTCGGGTTAGGGTTAGATGGTTAACGTTAGAGTTATCCCGAAATCATTATCTGTTAGTCACCCTAGAAGATAAACATCAATCTACCCAAAATTCCGCTATCACTGATGCTATTAAATATGGCTTAAGTCACCGGGAGAAGGAAGTATGGTTACTTAAAAAAGCCAACTTAACTTACGAAGAAATTGCACAGCAGCTATATATCAGCATCAATACTGTTAAGAAGCACCTGAAAAGCATTTACGCTAAACAAAAACAACTGATGCAGTATCAAAATTAATATATACAGGGTTTTTCATAGCTATGAGGTACACATTATTTTTTACCTCTTCCCTCACTTCCCCTCCTGGGAGCAGGGCTGTTTCAAACTTTAGTAAGTTAACGATTATTGGAGATAGGGGGATAGGGGGATAGGGGGATAGGGAAATAAACTAAAATTTACCGAAAAATGCCCAAATTTAGTCATTAAAATCTTACGAATTAACCGCCTTCAATCAACTCAAATCACTAACAATTTGTTAACGGCCTTGGTGTAAGGGAACGATAAATTTGCCCAAAATCCCGAGTATTAGTCCAAAATTCTCCCCATCTCCCCATCTCCCCATCTCCCCATCTATTTTTTGCGAGAATGAAACAGCCCTGCCCTCCTGGGAGGGGTTAGGGGTGGGTTACTCTTACCTGCTCCCTGCTCCCTGCTCCCTGCTCCCTGTTCCCTATCTCGACAGTTAAACCTAATTTTGTACGACTACTTAGAGTTCACTCAATTTTCTTCAAAAAAATGAAAACAGAAACAAAATTAGACGAGATTAATCTATTAAAAAGTATATCTCTTGGCGATCGCACTGCCTTTTGGCAGTTATGGCTGGTCAATCAAGACTATCTTTACGGTCGGTGCGTAACTTGGATGGGAGGCGATCGCACCAATGCTGAAGAAGCATTAAGTCTGGCCAGAATCAAGGCGTGGGAGAAACTACCACACCACGCCGAAAAAATTACTAATCCCAAAGCATGGCTAACTCGAATGACTCATAACCTCTGCGTAGATCTGCATCGAAAACGCCAGAGAGGTGCAATCGGTATGGAGAGCATTGAAGAAATGGCAGTGGGAGAACACCAGACATTAGCTTCTAGTGAGTACTCTCCTGAGTCAGCTATTCTCCGTCGCGAGTTACGAATGTACATCCGCCGTGAAATAGAGGCTCTGTCTCCCCAACTGCGAGAGCCTTTTGTGCTGCATTTTTACCAAGATATACCCTACCCAGACATTGCCAAAAAACTTGCTCTCTCGGTGGATAACGTTTACAAACGCATTCAAAAGGGGCGAGCAATTATGGAAAAGCAGTTGAAGCGGTATCTATCAGGAATAGATGATTCTTCCCCCTTGTTAAAAGAGATTGACAAGGATGAGATTTGGGATGAATTTAAAACTAAACAATCCGTGATTCCATCTCAAAATGCGAAGACAAAAGAGTGCCATTTTGAGCAAATTAATGATAAAATAAATTATGCGATAACAGCGATATGTCTAGAAACACTAACCCCTGTTTGGTAACCTTATCTCAGTCTTCAAAGGTCGAGTTAAATGTACAACTGTTATTAGATAAAAAAACCACCCGAAAACAGCAGAAGTTGAAAACCTTAACTAACTATGTGCAGCAGTATCCCTCTGGATGGAAAAAACGGTTGGAATTGGCTGATTTACTCTATGAAAGTGGAAACTGGGAGCAGGCTGTTAAGGAGTATGACCAAGTTATTGAGCGGCAATCTCAATTAATTCAGGTAAGGTTGAAACTGGGGAAACTTTTACAGTTGATGGGAGAGGTGGCTAAGGCAATTGAGGTTTATGAGAGTGCTTTGCCATTATCCAGTAATGTTGCTACTGGGCATCATATCCGGGGTTTGATAGAGGTCTGTCGCCGTCAGCCAGAGAAAGCAGTAAAAGCCTTTGAGACAGCCGCATCTTCTGAGCCAGAAAATCCGTCTCACTGGCTGGCATTGGGGCGGGTTGAGATGGAACTGGATCATGCTCACGCTGCTTTGAAAGCTTTTGAGCAAATCTTGTTACTTCAGCCAGATGATATTGTTGCTATGATTCACAGTTATGATGCACTCCTAATACTGGGTGATTTTCAGTCAGCAGAGTTGAGGTTAAGTAGAGCAGAAGAGTTAGCCCCTGGTGATTACTCAGTTTTAAAACGACGCTTGGCCTATCGTTGCCGGATGAAATTAGTATTGGGTAAAGAAGGGAAGCAGACTAAAAAGATAGTTAATGCTGTATTGAAACTGGCTCCCCACTCCGCTGATGCTCACCAGTTGCAGGCTGACTATTATCGGTTGCGAGGAGAGTCGGCAAAAAGCCTGGCTATATTGAAGCAGTTTACTGAGGAGCACCCAAATAATCCTCATGGCTGGTGTTATTATTCCCGGTTTTTGTCTGATAGGGGTGAAAATAAAAGGGCGGTTGAAGTTATTGAGAAAGCTGATCATCTATACCCGAATAATTGGCTAGTTTATGGAGCGTTATGTAAGTTGTAGGGTGCGAAGCATGAAATGTAACGCACCGTATTGATTCAAGAGCATTATGATTGGTTTATTATTATTGAACCTGATAGTGGGGAGTATTTTATCGATGAAGATGAAAAGGTAGCACTGGCAAAATACCGTTCTCAACATCCAGGTAAAAAGTGTATTATTATGCGAATTAATGAAACGGGAACTTGTGGTATAATATGATCCAAGGTGAATTTAAAGCGGTTTGCAATTCATTTAGGTACAAAGTTCTGGTTTTTTAGGGAGCAGGGAGCAGGGAGCAGGGAGCAGGGAGCAGGGAAGAGTAACCCACCCCTAACCCCTCCCAGGAGGGGAAGTGAGGGAAGAGGGAAGAAGGAAAACAATCCTGTGTACCTGATAGTTATGCAAACCGCCGTAATAGTCGAGGAGAGTTGTTTTTTGAAATTGGCTTGATGTCTGATGATGGAGAGATTTTTGCCGTAATGGCACTGTTAGATACAGGGTTTACTGATGATTTATCATAATACCAAAAACTGCTCGGATATCTTGACTACTGTTCCCTGTTCCCTGTTCCCTGTTCCCTTGAGATATCAATCCTATGTTCACATCTCAAATACAAACGCTATATGAGGGAAAGGTGGTTATTGAGGAAGAGGAGTTTACGGTTGAAGTGTTAGGAGGAGAGGGTGCATCTCATATTTGTAAAAAAGTTGCGTAGGGTGTGTTAGGGGGGCCTCATTTTCCGCTCAAGCGCCAGGGTTTAGACAGCCCGCCCCGTAACGCACCACCTTGTCAAACAACAAAAATGAGATGCACCCGGAGGAGATCAACTGGTGAATAGTCTTTTAGGTGTTTTGTGGTTACGAACAAAGCGTTTAGTTGTGGATTTTCCCATGGGAGTGTTAACCCTAGGATAAGCGATGCTCAGCAAAGAGCTGCTATGGGAAAGTATTACTGATAGTTAAAGAGGTGCGTTACACTTGGTTAACGCACCCGACAAGATCAGGGATTAGCCCAAAGGGCAGTGCTTCGCGATTGACCGTAGGTCACGCTACGGGAACGCACTAATTTGGGATCTTTAGCAAAAGATATTGCTTCTTCAGTACCTTTTATGCTAAACCGACAGTTAAAAAACTCAGAAAGCTTACGGTACAAGGGTTCTTAGGCTATTTAACTAGCAAAATTTTCTGAATACGGCCTCTTTCCCCTGCTCCGAACGCGCCCCGCGTGGCCCACGGCCTCAGTCCCTTTGCCAAAGTGTTTATTTAGCATGACCGTAGAGTCAAGATATCATCGATGGCACGATAGGTTTTTTTACTGACAATCCCATCAACAATCAAGTGGTTAGGATCAGATTCGTAGAGGGTTTCGTTGTAGTCGCTTTGGAACTTCATTACTACCTGTTCTGTTTGGGAGCCAAACTGTCCGTCAATAACCAAATAATAGCCCATGTAGCAATTTAAGAACTGCTGGAGAAAGCGGACAGCTTGACCGGCTTTTCCCTTTTTCAAAACTGGTAGGTGGGTGACGTAAGCAGCGTTAGCCTGACTAGTTACTTCAGAACCATTAGCTAGTGCCAAACCATTAGCTAGTGCAGAACCATTAGCTAGTACAGAGTTAGAATTGATAGTGTTAGTTCCCATGATTGATTTCTTTTCCTTGATGATTTGACGTTTACGATGGAATACCTTGTCAGGTTTCGACATTGGACAAAGTTTTTATTTTCTGTCTTTTGTCTCTACACCTTTAAGACGATATCAAAACCCTATTTTGGAATTTTTCGAGTTAGCACCAATTTTTGTCGATCGACTCACCCCATTAAACCTACTTGACCTCTCAAACCCCTCTTGCAATCTAACTTGTAGCCGTTTCAGTGTCAGGGACAATTGGGTGCATCTCAATGGATGAAATTAGGCAAAAATTCCCACACTTCCCGCGCCCCCGCCCCTTATTTTTTACAAATATGAGATGCACCAGGGACAATTTACCCCTGGTGCAACCGAGGCTATATCCCTGCCCTTGTGTTTGTTACAGAGAGTACAAGATAACGCTAAATTGGATTAATTACTAACAGTAACGAGCTGTATAGACCAAATAGCCGGTCGGGACTTCCTGGGATTCTGTTAGCATCAAAAAACCCCCTTAACGGGGGCTGTTCAGAGGTAAACTTGAGGGAGTTTGGTCGGTAGTTAGATATTATATATTTTGAAATTGTTTAGGTTTAGGACTTTATTTTGGTCAAGAATTTATTGTAGAATTATGACCTGCTCTTCAGATGATACCGCCTTAATTGCCAGGATGCGGCGAGGCATTTTGGGTTGAGTTGGGAGTAATTCAGTGACCAGTCACCAGTGATCAGATGATTGTAACGGGCGGTGAGCAGGGGCTGAGTTCACCGCCCTGTGCTATATCCCTACTAATTCGGGATCTTTAGCAAAACATATTACCGATGGCACGATAGGTTTCTTTCCCGACAATCCCATCTACAATCAAGTAGTCAGGATTAGATTTGCCCTGGTAGTTGTAGTCGCTTTGGAAATTCCTTACTGCCTGTTCTGTTTGGGGGCCAAACTGTCCGTCAAAAACCAAAGAATAGCCCATGTAGCAAATTAATAACTGCTGGAGAAAGCGGACAGCTTCACCGGCTTTTCCCTTTTTCAAAACTGGTAGGTGGGTGACGTAAGCAGCGTTAGCCTGACTAGTTACTTCAGAACCATTAGCTAGTGCAGAACCATTAGCTGGTGCAGAACCATTAGCTAGTGCAGAACCATTAGCTAGTGCAGATTTAGAATTGATAGTGTTAGTTAGCATGATGGATTTCTTTTCCTTAATGATTTGACGTTTACGATGGAATACCTTTTCAGGTTTCGACATTGGACAAAGTTTTTATTCTCTGTCTTTTGTCTCTACACCCTTAAGACGATCTCAAAACCCTATTTTGGAATTTTTCGAGTTAGCACCAATTTTTTGATATCGACTCACGCCATTCAAACCCATTTCAAAGCCCAAAACCCTTTTAAAACCTAACTTTTAGCCGTTTCAGTGTGTTGGGGGAAAAAGCTCGGAGCCGCTACCCGAACCCATTACTGATAGCAAAAAAGGTGCGTTACACGTTGTTAACGCACCCGACAAGATCAGGCATTAGTCCAAAGAGCGCTTCGCGATTTACCGTCTACGCGAACGCACTAATTTGGGATCTTTAGCAAAACATATTACCGATGGCACGATAGGTTTCTTTCCCGACAATCCCATCTACAATCAAGTAGTCAGGATTAGATTTGTCGAAGTAGTTGTAGTTGCTTTGGAAATCCCTTACTGCCTGTTCTGTTTGGGAGCCAAACTGTCCGTCAAGAACCAAATAATAGCCCGTGTAGCAATTTAAGAACTGCTGGAGAAAGCGGACAGCTTCACCGGCTGTTCCCTTTTTCAAAACTGGTAGGTGGGTGACGTAAGCAGCGTTAGCCTGACTAGTTACTTGAGAACCATTAGCTAGTACAGAGTTAGAATTGATAGTGTTAGTTGCCATGAGGGATTTCTTTTCCTTAATGATTTGACGTTTACGATGGAATACCTTTTCAGGTTTCGACATTGGACAAAGTTTTTATTCTCTGTCTTTTGTCTCTACACCCTTAAGACGATCTCAAAACCCAATTTTGGAATTTTTCGAGTTAGCACCAATTTTTTGATCTCAACTCACCCCATTAACCCCACTTCAAAGCTCAAAACCCTTTTTTAACCTAACTTGTAGCCGTTTCAGTGTGTTTGTTGAGAAAGCGATGCTCGGTACGAGCTGCTACGCGATGCTCGGTACGAGCCGCTACGCGAACGCATTACTGATAGCAAAACAGGTGCGCTACACTTTTTAACGCACCATACAAGATAGGCGATTAGCCCAAAAAGCTAGCGCTTCGCCATTGACCATAGGTCACGCTACGCGAACACACTGCACTATCTCCCTATCTCCCTAAAAAAAAATCGGTCAAGTTTGGGTTAACCCCAATCCTTGACCGAATTCTGTACTTTAACGTTCCACAAATACAGCTGAGCTGCACTCAACTATCGATAATTTCAGATCAACTATGACATGATTCCCGAGTTAGTCAGCAACTACTGGAAAGCAATAACATTCCAACTCATTTTGCTTGATGCTGCTTCATATTCCTCCACAAAACATCCTTCGCCAGTCCTGATTTGCCAGGGGGCAACCCTGGCAAAATCCTATCTTAATCTACGTAAAAATATCGAATCAAAAAGGTCATAACCTCACCAGGTTTTCCCGTCGGCTCCGGAGTGCTCCACTCGTCTGGTTCCGCATACTTAAGGGAATAAATGGCATTAATTGTTTTGCGAACCTTTTCAGGAGAACCGATCAAAAAGAGCTTGGCTTTCTTGGGTTTAGGACTTTGGTTGTCGGAAGGAGGAAAATTGTTACTCATCTGAAATTATGGATTGATTTTGTGGACACTATTAATTTATCAATAAGTTAATCGTTTGTCAAGGGGTTTAGAAATTTTTTTTATTAAGAAATCGGGAATCGGCAAAATGAAGAATGAAGAATGAAGAATGAAGAATGGAGAATGAAGAATGAAGAATGGAGACTGAAGAATGAAGAATGGAGACTGAAGAATGGAGACTGAAGAATGGAGACTGAAGACTGAACTAATTCTAAATTAGAATTTATAAATTATAAAAGTGCGATTGACCTACGGTCACGCTACGCGATCGCAAAAATGATTTGTGGTGGGAACCCCTGTGAGATCTCCCCATCTCCCCCTCTCCCCACACTTCCCACCCTCCCCACTTTTGCCTTTTGACTTCTGACTTCTAACTTCTGACTTGCGCGTAGCGCTATAATTGATTCAGTCAGTTTCAGTAAATCCCTGTCCCACATTCATCTACCTATTGATCAGGCAGCATTCCATCGGACCATCCTGTCGGCGGAATGCTAAAAAAAGCACTACCCCCATCACTCCTCTAAACAAAATCTAATGTCTGGTAACTCACCCCCACTGATTCAAACCCTGACCCCAGACCGTTGGGCAGGGTGGAGCATGGACTTTATCGGGGCAGGCTATATCGCTTTATTTGTCAAAAATGGTCGGTGTGTGCGGGTATGGAAACCAGGGCGTCATGTCAGCTTTGCCCTACCCTGGCTAGAAAAATGTGAACTGCTCCTAGTAGACAGCAAACTCCGGCACTTGCCCATTACCTCTCAGGGAGACTTTCTATCCCGGGATCAGTATCTTGTCAATGTCTCTTTGAATGTAATGTATCAAGTCGTAGATGCCAAACGAGTTGCCCTAGAAATATCTGACCCCATTGCTGCCCTAACTAGTGCCGTTAAAGATAGTTTAGGAGTAGCAATTAGTCACCTGAGGATGGAACAGTTAACCAATCAGGGACGAGTAGAAGTCCGACAATACGTTCTCGACCATGTTGACGTTTACTATACCGTAGGCTTTTCCATCGAAGATGTGCGAGTCAGTGACATCAGCTTTCCTAACACACGGGGGATAATTCGTCAAGTCGAAGGGATGAGTGCTCGACAGGAAGCAGAACATGAAGCCGTCCTAAAAATGCAGATTGCCAATGCTGGTCGCCCAGAACTCTCCCCACCACCAATCCAGCAAGTCAATATCCTCCCTGGTGGAGAAGCTAACTCTAAACACGCCATTGTCAATCAAGAAGTACCTAGGGCTACAATTCCAGACGAATCAGCCGCCACACCCAGTCTGCCGATTCGCGATCAACCAGTACTTGCCCCAACCGTACTTTTTTCCAATCCTACCCCACCAAGCAAGGGGCGTTTAGTAAACCCTTCATCCGGTACCATCATTGTTTTGTCTGCTAATCCTTTCACCATTGGCAGAGAACCCACGAACACCCTAGTGTTAGAAGATGCGATGTGTTCTCGCAACCATGCCCAAATTCTCCAAATTCCAGAGCCTCAGGACAAAGTGCGCTATCAAATCATTGATGTTGGTAGTTCCAATGGTACTTTTGTGGACCAACAGCGGCTTACCTCCCATCAACCCTTTTGGCTCAGTGCAGGAAATGTGATCCAGATTGGTAATCAGGAATGGACTTTCCAGTTACCTTGAGCAGTTGATCCGCATCTAATACTCTACGAGGCAGCATGACCGTAAACGTAGTGCCAACACTGACATCACTGTTTAGACTAATTGTCCCGCCATGGATATCGACACATTTTTTGACAATAGCTAACCCCAGTCCAGTACCAGAAATATTTTCTACATTCGAGCCATGACCGGAACATATTCTTCCCCAATATGGGAGCTAATCGGGATTAGTTCTATAGTTCCCACTTTTCTAGGCAAGAGCGTCAACCAACAAACTGCGTAAAAATTGGGTTCGATTACCCATTACCTATTACCAGTTGGGTTAACGGGGGTATTCAACCCTGATTAGGTATGGCTATCGATGCTTGATTAACAGCTTTTGTGATAATATACGGGTATATTGCGATTGGGGCTGTGGCTCAGCTGGATAGAGCAAGCGCCTCCTGAAAAATCGGGCACCATGGAAGAAATTCCGTGAGTGAATGTGGTCAAATTCGGTGAAACCTAAGGGGTATTTAGCTTACTCAGTACTCTAAGGCAATACCGAGCCAAGCCTGAATCTGTGTGCGAGTCATCGCCCTTGGTTAAATGCAGGAAGGTGGAGAGACTAGACGGCCACCACCTAAGGGGTATTAACCTTAAGGGGTATTAACCTAGGGTGAAGGTATAGTCCAGAGAGTGGGGAAACTCACACCAATCTGAAGCGCTAGGTCGCCGGTTCGAATCCGGCCAGTCCCGTTGATAAGCTGTTAGCTATTAGGTAAGTTAACTAAATTCAAGAACTACTTCAATACTTCTTCTAATTGGTGCTGCTCCCAAAGAAAGCGATAAATACCAGGTTGTTGTAGAAGTTCACCATGAGAACCAGTTTGGACAATTTCCCCTGCGTCCATGACCAAAATCCGGTCAGCCTTGGCAGCAGCTGAAAGTTGATGGGAGATAAAAATTACAGTTTTGCGCTGGACTCCTTCCGAGAGATTGTCCAGAATTTGGGTTGCTGTCTGATTATCCACACTGGAAAGGGCATCATCAAGAATCAGCACTGGTGCATCCATCAGCAGAGCTCTAGCTAAAGCAGTACGTTGTCGCTGCCCCCCAGAGAGGGTTATTCCCCTTTCCCCAACAATTGTTTCGTACTGCTGGGGGAAATTCATAATTTCCGGGTGAATTTGGGATTGCGAAGCTGCGTATTCTACCTCTGAGTGTTCGCTGATTGGTATACCGTAGCAGATATTGTTTTTAATGCTAGTGCTGAACAAGAAGCTGTCTTGAGGAACATATGCGATCGCATTCCGCAAGTCCTGCAAGGGCAGCTTAGTAGTATCATATCCATCCAAAAACAGTTGACTAGCTTGAATATCCAGCAAACGAGGCAAGGCATTAGCCAGGGTAGATTTTCCACAACCAATGGCTCCCACAATCGCTACTGTCTCACCTGCATTAATCGTGAAGCTAACATTTTTCAGGGCAGGAGTTTTGCTGCCGGGGTAAGTGTAACTCAAGTTTACAGCCTTGAGCTTACCCCTTACTGGCGTTGGCAGGCTAACCGAATCTGGGGCATTTGTAATCCGAGGCTGAGCCAAGAGAATCGACTCAATACGATCAATACTCACTTCACCACGTTGATAAGCAGTGATGGTAAACCCTAGCAGTGCTGTGGGGAAGACTAAACGTTCAGTGTAAATAATCAGCGCCACAAAGTCACCAATACTAATAGCACCGGACTCAATGGAACCAGGACCAATGCTTAACAGCACCAGTAAGCTGAGGTAGGTAAGAGCCTCAATTATTGGAAACAGAAAGTTTCGTGTTCTTGCCAAATTGAGATTTGCTACCAAAAGCTGCTGATTGAGTTGATGGAACGCACGACGCTCGTTTTCTTCCTGAGCGTATATTTTAATCATGGCGATACCACTCATATCTTCCTGAATCAGCTCACTGAGGTTAGAAAGTTTCTCCTGGACTACTTGTTGTTGGCTTCGCAGTTTCTCACTAAATAGCTTGACAATGATCAACATCAATGGATAAACCGCCAACGCTAAGAACGTTAACCACGGATCAATGGCAATCATAACCGGCACGGTCAAAGAGTAGGCAAACACTGTATTTGCCAGACTCAAAACTGCAAACCCCAATAGACGCCGAATATTATCCACATCACTGGTGGCTCGGTTAATCAAATCACCTATTGTGTTCTGAGAAAAATAGGCTGGTTCCAATGTCAGCAAATGCTTAAAAATCCGCTGCTTCAGGTCAAATTCAACTTTGCGCCCCACTCCAAACAATAGGATGCGCGAAACCATCCGAATCCCCCACATCAATGAGGTGAGTATCAAAATAAGCAGCACAAAGCTAGAGACTTGGTCAAAGCTCAAAGTTTGACTCAACTTGTCAATAGTATCCCTGATCAGTAAGGGGATATAAACACCAAGTCCATTGACAATAAGGAGGGCAAAAATACCTAGGGCTGACTGTCGCCAGTATGGGCGCAGGTAAAGCAGCAGTTTTTTTAGACGGGAATTCAGCATGTTACAATACTATACAATTCCAGTCCTGGTTACAATATTCAACCATACCCCTCCTTTAGGCTTAACCTTTCACCAAAAATTCGGGGAGTAATTACCCTCAATGGAACCGCAGATCAGGATAAATCATCGACCCTTACTGAAGGTGAGAGCTGAGGGTGGTATCGGTTTACTTCCAATTAAACCAGAAACCCACACTATACCCGATCGGGTTAATGTGGGTAGTTAACATCAGGTGCAACATTTAACCTGTACAAACCTACTTACAAGCAGATAGGACGATGGTATAGCAAAGCGTGAAAACTAATGGTTGTTGCCGACAAAGCAATGCCAAAAGCATTGCGCTAATTTTATTGATGGAGGCTCTCGGCCTACTCTCAAACCGCACTGTAACTTCACTCAGTCCATTATTTTACGTCGCTTAACTTACGACCAGCTTATCAGCTTTTAGTTCTTCGTTGGGCGGTAGTGTTCCCTTGTTAAACAAGTTACTAACTTATTTCAGTGTAAAACAATGAATAGTGTTTGACAAGGTTTAGATAGCTATAAGGCTAATAGTTGCACCTCTATATGTCAAGAAACATCTCTTGCGGTCGGCGATTCAACTTCTGTGCCGGTAACTCGTCCTCCTCGTAGTTGGAACAAAATATTGCTAAAGAAGGTGTTAATTACCCCGGTAGTCTGCTCAAGGGCTCCGATAGAAGGAATAAAAGCTCGGATGCCAATGGCTTGATTGGGTGGAACAAGTTGAGCCAACACAGCGTCCCTAGGGAAAGGACTAGCATTAGTAGTAAGCTGAATTGATTCCCCATTGGGGACAAATGCAGTGAGGGTTTCCTCCTGCCACCCAATTGTTTTCGCCATTTGAACCGCAGGTTGGTTTTGAACGACTCCAGGCCCGAGAAGTTGAGCCAGCCGATTAGATAGAAAAGGGGTGCTGGCCACAAGCAAGACAAAAAATCCCGTCCAAATCAAGGTAGGTCCTGGGTTAGAGATCTTGTCACCTTTAATTCGCATTGCTCCTAGGAACCAAAGCAGAATTGCTAAGCCCAATGGTTGAAAGGGAAGTGAGAGAATTGTCCATATCGGTGAAACCAGGGCATTGGTTGGGGTGAAAAACAGCAGGACAATGATGGCAAAAACCAAAAAACCCCCAAGCCAGGTGAAATACTGTTTAGGGATGATTTCGAGCAGCAGCTTGGCGAGCAAAAATCCAAGCACTACCCATAGCAGGACTAGAAATAGTAGTTGCATAAGTGAATACCATTGTAAGTTTTTGACCGTTAGCTGTTTGTTGTGGAAGTTTGATCCGACAACTCAACGTCCTATCCGGCTAGTCGTATTCGGCTAATTGATAAACTGTGGTAATTTGATAGGCATACATCCCTCAAATTGGGGGGACATGCTCAGTTTGAGGAATCTCTCAACAGGTAAATCACCCCAGTCTGAATTGCCTTAACACCGGCATTATACTTGCCATTGGCTGAAAAGCGTCACTTTGAAATTGGTGTGAGTGCGATCAAACTAGGAAACGTTTTCTGTCAAAGGGGTTGAAATTTTGCTAGTTCAACCAATAATCATAGAATACTCTTGGCGAATTAAGAGGGGATATTCGGATCTGACCCCATTTAATAGCAGACTAGGCAAGACTTCATACTCCATGTCTATCTGTCTCGCGCCGATATTGATGGCCGATATTGATGGCCGATATTGATGTTTGTTTGATTGAAAACGTTGCCGGTGGATAAACCAGCTCAAATGGGAAACACTACATACAACACGACTCCTACCATACAAGAGTCTCTGACGGTGGAAAACCGCATCAGTCGTTTGGAATTAATTGTTGGACAAATCGGAGAGGCAGTACTTGCCACTACCGAAACCATAGACCGTCTGGCTGACCGAGTCGATAACTTTGTGATTCAAGTGCAAAACCAAGGGCAGCAAGTTCAACAACAAGGCTACCAGCTTTTTGCTCTAAGTGATGCGGTGCAAACCTTGGCAGAAACTCAAAATGAGTCTCTAAAACAGCTTGAGCAAGTCACACAAACCTTGCAAAAGCTTGCTGCAGCTATTGAAACAGGGGAACACTGACCTTCCTTGCCCTTGATTTAAGCACCAAGCTTGTCTATTGAGACTGGGTATGGGGTGTCAGCGAACGGCTGTGCGGTTACAAGAAGGCTAAAGCCCTTTTTTACCATACTTTCGCCTGTCAAAACCGCTCAAAACTTTTGGGGATTATTTACAGGTTTATTGACAATAAATTGCTCAATGTCAGCCTAGACCCACCCGCTCACCCTATCCTGACTCTGAGCGCCGTGCATTGAAGAGTGGAGTGTTGTGGAATTCAAGCTAAAGCTTTTCAGCATGGTAAAAATATGCTACCACAACGAGAGTACCCAAAACTGATTAGGAGAGCATTAATGCATTTTCCAACGCGGTACTTCCTCCTTGTTACGGTGAGTGTACTCATGAGCTTATTGACCGTTAGCTGTAGTGGCCAAAAAGTTGAATGTCAGAAGATTATTGAAGTGGCGAACCAGGCAGTTGAAGAAGCTAAAACCCTGACTAATGGTGGAGAATCAAGCGATCCCGAGGCAATGCTCCAGGCAGCTGATGCTATGGAGGGGGCATCTCAAGACATGGAATCGATAATAGTTAAGGACGAACAGCTCCAAGACTATCAAGCTGGTTTTATTAAGATGTATCGCAATACCAGCAAGGCGACTCGCGACTTTGTAGAGGCTTTTAAGAAGCAAGACCGCTCAGCTGCTGAGGAAGCCTTGAGCAATTTGCAGAAAGCCACCACCCCAGAACCAAAATTAGTGGCGGATATTAATACCTATTGCTCAGCTAACTAGGGGGTTGAAACAATTAATAAAACCCTATTATTACCTCGACGTCTGTATTGCCAGACAGGTTGTTTAGATTTCTTGTGGCGGGCTGACTGCGCTATAGAATCGCCGTCTAGAGCGCAGCTGAAAAACCCTATATTTTTATATCCTGCTTAGGCAATACCCAAAATACCGTATCTGCTAGGTCTATCGTAAATTTACCATTGAAGTCTATGGTATGTTTCGTTTGTCAAGTACTGCTATTAGTATATTTAAACAATCTGCCGTTGATATCTCATGAAATATGCCTTGGTTCATGAGTGGTTGACTCCCAAAGCAACTGGTGGCTCGGAACTGGTAGTTCAAGAAATACTCAAACACATTGATGCCGACCTGTACGCCCTGATTGATTTTGAATCAACCAATCCCCAGAGTTATCTATATCAGCGTTCTATTGGCACAACCTTCCTACAGAACTTACCCTTCGCTCGTAACGGGGTTCAGAAATATCTGCCGCTGCTACCCTTAGCGATTGAACAGCTGGAACTAGGGGAGTATGATGTTATTCTCTCCTCTTCCCATGCTGTTGCCAAGGGTGTCCTTACTAGTCCCCAACAACTGCATATCTGCTACTGCCATACGCCCATGCGTTATGCCTGGGACTTGACGTTTGATTATTTGCGCAGTAGTGCTATGGGACAGGGTTTTCCAGGGTTGATCACTCGCTATCTGCTTCATCGGTTACGTCAGTGGGACGTGATTACAGCAAATCGGGTGGATTACTTTATTGCCAACTCTCATCACACAGCACGGCGGATCTGGCGCTGCTATCGGCGTAGGGCTGAAGTGATTTACCCACCGGTTAATATTGAACGTTTTCCTTTCCAGGAAGAAAAAGAAGATTTTTATCTGACCGTTTCCCGGATAGTAAGTTACAAACAAGTATCTTTAATTGTTCAAGCTTTTAATCAACTGGGATACCCTCTAGTGGTGATTGGTGATGGCTCAGATTTAGCAGGGATTCGCAACTTGGCTCACAAGAATGTAAAATTTTTGGGATTTCAACCCAATCAGGTGGTTGAGCAGTATATGGCTAAAGCTAAAGGGTTTGTCTATGCTGCCTGTGAGGATTTCGGCATTGCCCTGGTGGAAGCCCAAGCTTGTGGTACGCCGGTGATTGCCTATGGTGCTGGTGGGGCACTAGAAACAGTTCTAGATATTCGGCAACATTTAGACAGTGGTACAGGTCTATTGTTTCCAGACCAAAGCTCAGAGGCTTTGATTGAAGCCATGGAAACCTTTGAGACCTTGGCAGGAAAGTTTAATCGGGAAGCGAGCCGGTTAAACGCTGCCAAATTTGCCCCCAACATTTTTGCTGATCGCTACCTGACATTTCTGGAAAAGTGTTATCAAGACTACCAGTTTTAATTTCTCTGGTAAAAAATTAAATATCCGAGCTGGCTATGGGCTATAGCGAGTGTCTCGTAGCTTTATGATTATGACGTGTGGTGTGAATTGAAGGAGTGAGATGACTGCCGAAAGCCAACTTAACTCCGTCAAGATATTGCGAGCATTCGTGAAGCGAGGTTTTCAGCCCCTCGCTTCACGTCGTATACACAAGAATCTGACTCGCTATCGCTTAGACGGAAATTTTGCCAAGCGACTGTTTGATGTTACCTTTTCCCTATCAGTTCTGATTTCGTTTTTTCCCGTTTACCTGCTACTGGCATTGCTAATTATGATCAGCTCACCTGGACCAATTTTTTATGTTCAGGAGCGGGTGGGTAAAGACTACAAACCTTTTGCTTGCCTGAAATTCAGAACTATGGTGGAAAATGCAGACGAAATGTTGCTAGAGATGATCGAAAAATCCCCTCAGATACGAGAGGAATTTCAGGATAATTACAAGCTCAAGGATGATCCTCGAATTACTGGAATTGGAAAATTTCTACGGCTGACTAGCTTAGATGAGTTTCCTCAGTTCTGGAATGTACTCAACGGACAGATGAGTGTGGTTGGTCCAAGACCGTTAGTGCCAGAGGAATTGCCCAAATACGGGCGTCACATGGATAAAGTCTTGAGAATTCGACCCGGAATTACTGGCTTATGGCAGGTTTCTGGACGCAATGACATACCTTACCACCGCCGTGTGCAAATTGATGTTTACTATGTCAGTTTCCGGAATTTTTGGCTGGATTTATGGATCATATTGAAAACCATTGGTGTTATTATTTTTCCCAAAAATAACGGTGCTTACTAGAGGTAACTGGTACCTGCTAGAGGAGAGATTAGGTAATGGGTAATGGGTAATGGGTAATAAGCCCAGTTGCCAATTACCCATTACTGATACCAAGTTGCTCTCAAACCTATTATTTAACCTATTATTTATTGCTTAAGGGCTCAATTGAACGGAATGGGGAGATGGGAGTAAACAAGCTCCTATCTACTACCTATAAATGCAACTCGGTATGATTACCCACTATCAGCATAGTTTGTTGATATGATCGCCCTATCAAAGCGGAGGGAAGATCAGATGAACAAAGCAGAACTACGCCGATCCCTGCTTCAAAAGCGCCAGTCTATGTCTGTAGAAGAATGGCGGCAAAAAAGCGATCGCATTTGTACCCATCTGCAATCTGGCGTCCTAGTGACCCAGCCACAAACAGTCTTAGCCTATTTCAGTTTTCGAAAAGAACCAGATCTAAGTCCCCTATTTACAGACACTAAGCACTGTTGGGGACTACCGAGATGTGTGGGAAAATCTCTCTTATGGCATACCTGGAAGGCGGGCGAACCCTTGCAAAAAGGAAATTACGGTATTTTAGAACCATTACCTAATTCTACCAGCCTAGAGCCAAAGGATGTGAATTTAATCCTTGTCCCCGCTGTGGCTTGTGACCAGCGGGGGTATCGTTTGGGCTACGGTGGTGGTTTCTATGACCGATTGCTTAATTCACCAGAGTGGGATTCTATTCCTAGGATCGGCATTGTATTTGAATTTGCCTATATACCTCAACTACCCATTGATCAGTGGGATAAAGACTTGCACAGTGTTTGTACAGAAACAGGATTCAAGAAGGTGGAACAGATCTGAAATTCTGTGTTTTATACTGTTTAATACTCTTTGTCTACAAAAACTGGAGACTTCGTACTTCATTTAGGAGACGACTGACAATTAAGTGCTCCCTTTGGATAAGCAATACGTTGGTGATTATATTGTTGCCAAACTCTGATGAAGACTTGGGCAATTTTTGATAAATCCTGTCGGGTTAGCCCAGAATCCACTAATTGGTTGTCCTGCCAGCGAGCTTTGAGAATTTTATTGACCACCGTAAGAGCCGTTTCCGGAGTAACCTCTTTGAGTGAGCGTAGAGCCGCTTCACAGGCGTCAGCTAACATAACTACACCAGTTTCCTGGGACTGGGGAATTGGACCGTCATAACGAAAATATGACTCGTCCACAGACCCAGTACCTTCGAGTTGGGCTTTTTGCTGAGCCTGGAAATAAAAATAGGAAATCAGCAATTTCCCTTGATGTTCTGGGATAAAGTCCCGCACTGCCTTGGGTAACTGGTGCTTACGAGCCATAACCAGTCCTTCGGTAACGTGCTTTTTGATAATTTCAGCACTCTTGAAAGGATCATTAATCTCATCATGCTTGTTCGGACCACCCATTTGATTTTCTATAAACCCTAACGGATCGTGCATTTTACCAATGTCATGGTAGAGCGTACCTGCCCGAACCAGTTCCACATTACAATGGAGTTCTTGAGCCGCTGCTTCTGCCAAAGAAGCAACAAACAGAGTATGTTGAAACGTTCCAGGTGCCTCAGTAGCTAGACGCTTGAGCAGAGGACGGTTGGGATTAGACAATTCTGCCAGACGAATTGGTGTTACCAGGTCAAACAAACGTTCCAGGTAAGGTGATAGCCCCAGGGCGACAATACTCCAAGCTAACCCAGATAAACCTAATAACAAAGCTCCTGGCAGAACTGCAGACCAAATTGTACTAGCCGTGGCACTAATAATCAGATTGATAATCAGGGAAACCACACCTTGAGTTAAGCCCACCCCAACTCCGAGCAGAGCCAATTCCTCTCGCGATCGCATTCGTCCTGCCATCAAGGCACCCAGTAAACCACCAGCAACATTTGCCAGTACTTGTTCTCCAGTGACTTCCATACTAAAGGTCACTAAGCCTGTCAGTAAAACCACCACTGTCACGCCCATGGTAGACCCATAAAAGTTCCCTACTAACAAACCAATAGCAGGCATAGTGTAGGGAATCTCGAAGAAGGGACTCTTGAAAAGTATTGATATTGGCATACTCAGGGTCAGTAGCAATACCAAAATGTAGTCCCGCCGCCTCCATTTAGGGTGAACTCGCCGTTGCACTAAGGCAAAAATGCCCACCGTAGTAGTAACCAAACCACCAAATCCCATCAAACCCAGCCAGTTAATTCCTCGACGGCTTAAGTCAAAATAATCCAGTAGTACAAATTCTGTTTGAGTGATGGTTTCGCCTGCGGTTACAATCACATCTCCTTTACGCACTGAAACCATCATTGGTTCCACTTTTTCTGCTGCCTGTTCTGCTATGAGCTTGGTTAATTCCTTATTTTCGATCAAGTTGGGTTCTAAAACTCTGACTAGTAAATACTTGGCTAGTGGTTGAGCTTCCTGGGGCATAAGGCTAGTCAAGTTTACCTTCACGGTCTCTTGGATCAGATTTGGTGGTAATCCTGGAACAATACCTTGGGTCAGGATGCGACTAGCAGCCTGCTTAATGACTATGCGGGTTTTTTGCCAATCTTGATCTGATAGATCCAGTACGGAAACATCATCTAGGCTACTGAATTCAGGGCTAAGGTATTGTGACAGCTGAGGCAACACCTGAGCGTACTGTTGCCGAGCAGCAGATATTGACTCAATCAGAGCTGAGAACTCTTGTTCAGAAGACTTTTGACGGTAGCTTTGCAGTTCACTTACTGCCTCAACAAAAGCTTTATTTAATGAATTTTCTGCCGGAGTAGGTGGTTTGGCTTCAGCATCAAACCCGTTGCCATGGTTATCGATATCTGAAAATGCCAAGATAGCCCGCCATTCCCATTCCTTACTTTGCCGCAGATACCGCTGGGTGGCGATGGATAGTACATCAGTCTTTACAAAAGGAAAAACACCGCTGTTAGTGCGCAGTTCTTCCACAGCGTCCAGAGACTGCTCAAGATTTTGATAAATTCTTTCTGTAACAGATTGGTCAATCATCAAAACTGGTTGAGCACCTCTTTGAGCTTCTTTGCGTCTCTCAGCCGTCGTCTTAGAGTCCTCAACCAGAGCATCGAATGGTGCCCGGATTGTCTGTGGTGCTACTGTGTCTTCACCTAGCTGTGGCTGATTGTAAAAGCGCCCTCCCATAACACTGGTCAGGGAAACCACTGCTAAAGTCCACATTACAGGTAGAGTAATTTTCTGTTGAAGTTGATGCTGGCTTTTGCCCCAATTTTTTCCTGAAGTTAGGCTAGTGGAACTGCCTTCACCATGCCTTGGAGACTCTGTGAGCTGTAGAGATTGTCCTTTTAAATTCTCCTGCTGTGATTGGCTAACTGAGGATTTGGCAGCACTAGAGGAGTTAAATCCCAAAAAACTGCGAAGGTGCTGAGATGTTCGCCGTAATTGCGTGATCGGCTGCGTCAGCGAATTTAACGTTTTCATAGCACAAGAATGGCAATGTCTGGTAACAGTAGCGGTCTGCTCACAATTTGCTGTGTGGTGGTGGCATTTTGCTTAAAGACATCTACATTTATTGATTATTCATAAAAAACACTGGAAAGTTTTCCTCCACTCATTTTAAATCCACTCATTTGACATGGGTAGAGCGCAGGTTGCGTGGGAAACTTCCAGTTACAATCACGCCTTGTATACTGTAACAGTAACTGGAGTTTACGAACAGAAAACTTTATTAAAGTGGTATAGACTGACTTTACGCCGATTATGGTTTCGTGGTTACCTTGGTCAATTCCCATGGCTATTGCTTGGGTTTGACTTCCAGATGATTCACAGACCAACTTCACCGTAAATACGCCTACGTCATTATTTACAACTTTAGCTTTTCTTTCTTTAATCGATTCCCTAGGGGAACTTGGGGTAATTGGCATTAGTTGCTGTCGAGTTGGTGATCAAATAGCTACTCGCATTGAGATAATCCTCAATCATGGAGTTGTAAGTCCCCTTGACCACCTAATCCAAGCGGTGCCACCCTAGGCCGCGAGGGATTGCTCGCGGCCTAGGAGGCGCGCACCTTGATGATTCCGATCCTTAACCGCGACTGAAGTAAGCAGTCTTGCAGATACTCCAGCTTAGGGGTTGTGGCTGGAAGTTCTTACCAGGATTAGGCTCAATCGTCTAGTCACACTTAGGCTTAAGTCTTACCCCATAAGCACCCTTTATTGCGGGGTCAGTAACAGAATATAATTCCAGACTTGACTGATTTTTAGTTTACAAAACTCAGAAGCCAGTGTTTTTTTTAGATCATCTTAGTTTAACTGGTTTATATTAGTTTTACCTATAGCTGTGGTAGCAAATTCAACACCACGGGTGCAACACAGGCCATGAAAATTTTATCTACCATCACGTTTCAGGCTACAGCCCCTTGTAGGTAAAACTTCATTTTTGGTTTGAAAGTCCTTTGATTGAACAGCTTATCGAGATCCGATCACCCTTGGTGCTACCACAGCTAGCTTCTGAAACTGAGCTATCGCTGAAACGTCATATACACCTGACCACACTGCCAACAACTGGTCTGCTAATTGCCATGGGTCAACCCCAGTAATGTTGAGGTTAAGAGCCACCAGCCAGGGCACTGGAATACTGATGATACCGTTATAGGCACCAGCTAAAGCACCTGTTAAGGCAGCAGTAGTTTGTGATTGATAGCCTGTAAGAGCTGCACGAGTTACACAGAGGCGAAAATCTTCTGGGGTGTTTAGGAAACAGTACAATGCTAAGGCAATCGATAAAGAGCAGTCATCCTCAGACTCATTTCTACGCCTTTGCTCTCGACGCAGCTGGATAACAGTTTGTTCTAAACTTGCCCCAAGCTCCAGTAGACTTTGTAATTGTTCCAATTGTTCCACCCAGGTATTTTGATTTTCATAGTTCCCTAGGTAGGCAATGATTCGGGAAATCAGGTTAGGGCAGTCAAGTTTTTCGGTAAGAGCGATCGCTATTGCCCAAGCTATTGTCAAGACACTCTCAAACCTTTGAGAATCATTTTGCCAAATTGCTGCCGCCTGTAGCAGCTTTTGGCGCAACTTGACTTCATCTTCATGAAAAAATAATGCTATTGGTAAGGTTGCTACTGCTGCTTCGCTACTGTTGGCAGTCCCTTTTAATGAAAGGATAGAGGGTTGAGCCTTTTCACAGTGAACTAACCAATCTCCTAAATCGAGGTTGCCACAGCGAATCAAACTTTCAATACCACAAGTAGCAATCTTGCTCCAATCGGAAATCGCCTTACTCAGACCAGCATCCCCAAGGGAAAGCGGTCGAAATCTTACTTGAGCTGGTGGTAACTTTTGGCAGCCACTCCCAGCCAGGATTTCTCCCACAAGGCTACCTAACAAGGCACCTCTAAATCGGTTCAAAAGTGAGTACCGCATCCATATTTTGTCAAGAAATCTACTGTGCTTTTAAATTGCCTTTTTCAACCCGCAAGGCAGCACCCATCACCTTTTCGATTTTAATTACCAATCGATTTTCTCAATGTAAGAACTAGAGCCTGTAACCCCAGTCTATAGCTGTTAGCTCCAAAACCACTAATCTGACCGACTACCACTGGTGCCATTAACGAATGATGTCTAAAGGCTTCTCGTTTATAGATGTTGCTCAGATGAACTTCTACAGTTGGCAAGGCTACCGCAGCTATTGCATCTCGAATAGCCACACTGGTATGGGTATAAGCACCAGCATTAATTAAAATCCCCTCGTGGTTTCCTAAAGCTCCATGTATCCTATCGACTAAGATACCTTCATGATTAGACTGCAAGGCTGTCACGCTTGCCTCAAGCCTTTGCCCTTCTTGCTCTAGGAGATAGTTAATCTCATCCAAGGTTACAGATCCATAAATACCTGGTTCTCGCTGTCCCAGTAAATTAAGATTGGGACCATGGAGAACCAGGATACTTAGACGTTTTAGAGGATCACCGGACACAATAACTATCTAATTCCGACGACACCTTGGGTCATTAACAGGAATGGGTATTGGTTCTGGTTCAGGCTGAGCCTCAGGACCTAATAGCGCTTCAATAAGCTTGCGCGCCCATTCTTGAATTTTTTCCAAAACCTTTTCTATATAGTCCATCAAGCAAAAAGCTCCTATAAGACCACTTGTATCTTTTCTTTTACACTTTCAGTTCCGATACTTTTTAGCTACCAAAATCTACTTTGCAGATTTTAGCCCACTAATGCAAGCTGCTCTCGCAGCCAGGGGGTATCTCCCAAGGCCAAGATAGGTTTTGTTCCGCTCTTGGCGCATAAATCTGTGTTTAATAGAAAACGCAACCACTATCATTAAAGCTTTGGTTTTCGGCTTCAATTCAAGTTACAGAATGTTTTCAATGACACTAGATTCCTAATCAAAGTCTAACCTATTTTTGTAGATACTGCAAGATATTTGTAGAAAATCGTCAACAGTGGCTAGCCCTAACAGGTTAAAAACCATCACTGCTTTTTGAGCAGCTCAGCAAGGGAATCAGTCTTGCCTAAAGGTTTTTGCCTTGACCATGACTCTGAGAAAGCAAAAAGAACAAAGTGTTGTATCTATTATGTTACTAAGGCTAGCACATTTTATACAATTCATTCAACCAAGATACATTAACCGTGTTTATACCCTCACCAGCATCAGACCTATCAGTTGCCTGACTCAGTCAGTAATATTTGGCGAAAGGCTTGCCTGGTTTCGGGCTTCAAATAATTCTGTTGTAAGGTTTGCCACTGCTGCCATGATTTGTAGCGGTTGGCCTGTAGTAACTGAGCCAGCTGGGGAGCCTTATGTTTTAGGTCTGAGTCAAAGACAGAGTTTAAGAATTCGTCTAAAACCATACTGTCCTGAATATCACCTAAGATGCCTTGAATTTGCTTCATATCTTCCACATAGTCCTTATAGGTAGGACTATATAGTTCAGTAAATAGATTCATTTGGTAACGCACCCGCTTGGCTTGCTTACGTAGATCGTGAATCATTGCTCCACGAATGGCTAGCAATGACTCAACTGCTGCTGGTTTCAGCTGCTTGGGAGTTTGGCTACCAGTATCCTGAAGATCAACGCCCACTAGCCAAGCGGGGTGGAGTAACAGGCGGCTGACAATGGGTAAGAGTAAATCAGGTAATACCGCAGCCGCTGGCATCTGAGCCATTTCTTTATAGGTGGGTTTTTTGAGCCACCGTTTTAAGGTTTGCTTAAGCTTTTGGTGTGGCTTACCTTGCAGAGCTTCCCGAACTTGTGTTAAAGCTTTGCACCGCTTTTTTTCCAAGTAAACGTAAGCTTGCTTCAATGCTTTCCGTTCTTTGGTGGGTAACTTGGGTTGGTAACCTTTGTGGAGGGTTTCTTGGAGGACATCTAGATCTCGAAGACTGCCTAAAATACGGGCAATCTTACCAATCTGTTTTTCAGAGGCTGCTTTGGGCAAGTCTAAGGCAGGGGTAAAACTAGTGACGGCGGTACGCAAGCGCCGCATTCCGATACGCATTTGGTGCAGCTGTTCTGGATCTCGATCTTGGAGAACGGCGGCTTCGTGACTAAGCATTTTCTGGAAGTGTTTCTCAATTCCCAGATAACTCCATTCTCCAATGGTTTTGCTTTGGGGTAATACTAGTTTGTTCATCGTCCCAGTCTGACGTCTAGCAAGCCAGACTCTTGAGATTGAGGTTGAGTGGACTCAGGATAGTCACAGTCCAAACCTTTACCTAAAGTTAACCAAAAGCCCACTTTGATTAACTTTACGTTAAGGATAAAAATAATGTTTTGTATTATTACTTATTCAGAGAATATTGTCAAGTTATGATCAGACTTTGCATAGAGGTTTGCAGCTCAT
>NZ_JAAHHZ010000074.1:0-33813 GCF_010672005.1 Moorena sp. SIO4A5
AGTTGCAGGTTAATCGAGTTAACAACTTGCAGGTTGGTAGGTTGCAGATTAATCAAGTTACAAGTTGCAGGTTGGTAAGTTGCAGGTTATGCTCTCAACTATCCTTCACTATTTTCGTGGTGGAGTACAACCTTAAACCAACCTTGGCCAATAGGCCACGCTACGCGAACAACCAAATAACCTCCCCTACTTCGGACGCCAAAGGCGAACAACCAAATCACCTTAAACCTTAAACCTTGGCCAATAGGCCACGCTACGCGAACAATCTTGGCCAATAGGCCACGCTACGCGAACAACGTTTAACCAACCTTAAACCTTGGCCAATAGGCCACGCTACGCGAACAACGTTTAACCAACCTTAAACCTTGGCCAATAGGCCACGCTACGCGAACAACGTTTAACCAACCTTCAACCTTGGCCTATTGGCCACGCTACGCGAACAACGTTTAACCAACCTTCAACCAACCTTCAACCAACCTTCAACCAACTAACCTTCAACCTTCAACCAACCTTCAACCTTCAACCTTCAACTAATGATCAGCTATCTCAAGGGGACAGTAGCTAGCATTCAAAAAAGCACTGGTAATCGCGTAACTCTGATTCTAGATGTCAACTACATTGGGTATGAAATACAAATCACTCGCCGTTTGTCCCAGGAGTTGCCCGTAGCTTTATCGGAAAAAACCGTGCAAATCTTCACCCATTTGCAAATCCGGGAGGAGCAACAGGTGCTATACGGTTTTGCTTCAGCCGCTGAGCGGGATTTGTTTCGTCAGTTAGTTAGTGTCAACGGTATTGGTGCTCAATTAGCGATCGCACTACTGGACACCTTGGGATTACCTAATTTAGTCCAAGCGATTGTCACAGGTAATATTCGTGCCTTATCCAAAACCCCTGGTGTGGGTAGCAAAACCGCTGAACGCATTGCTCTAGAACTGAAAACGAAGTTGGCTCAATGGCATAAGGTATCAGAGGTAGAGTCCCCACTATCTGCTAATGGACTCTCACCAGGAATTCAGGAAGATGTGGAGATGACCTTGTTAGCTTTGGGATATGAAAATGATGAAATCGCTCAAGCACTCCATGCTATCAGTGAGGATCCTCAGGTCGCTAAAAGTAAGAATGCGGAAGATTGGATTCGAGAAGCGATCGCTTGGTTGAGTCGCTGATCATGTTCCTGATCGCATCTATAAATATAGCGGTTCCACGAGTGAGGTACATCTGGATCAGCGCTACTAGGGGGAGAGTGGGAATAGGGGGAGGAGGTTGAAGAAATTTGGGTTTACCTCATCCCACAACAGAACCGCTATAATCTAACCGAAACCTGAAACCTGAAACCTGCAACCTGCAACCTGCAACCTGCAACCTGCAACCTAATAAATTACCCTTCGAGCACGAAATCCTTTAAGAGTCTGGGGCAAAAAAGAACAAGCTAGGGTTTTAGATTTTGGTAGATCGCAATCAAGACAATCGCCAGTAGAAGCTTTTACTCGTCTAGGAAACTTGACATGGAAGGTAGACCCCTTACCCACCTTACTCTCTACCGTAATCGTTCCTTGCATCAACTTGACTAAAGATTCTGTAATTGCCAGTCCTAAGCCGGTACCCGAGTACTTGCGAGTTGTGGTTTGATCAATTTGTTGGAACTCCTCAAAAATATGCTCTAAGTCATCTTGGGCAATTCCAATTCCCGTATCCCTAACAGTGAGCATCAGCCAGTCGGTGGAAATTTCCTTGACTACCACCTCTACCCTGCCAATTTCGGTAAACTTAATCGCATTGGAAACCAGATTGACCAAAATCTGCCGCAGGCGGAGGCTATCATTGATTACCATGGGATTTTGTAAATTGGTTTGGATATACAACCCTAAATCCTTCTGAGCAGCTAGGCAACGGAATTCATTGATAGTTTCTTTAATCAACCTGTCCAAATGCAAACTTTCCAAGGTTAACTCCAGACAAACTGCCTCAATTTTGGACAGGTCAATCATATCCTTAATCAGAGTCAGTAGATGTTGAGCATTATTCACAATGCGATCGATTATATCTGCTTGTTGGTGGGTCAAGGAGCCCTGACGCTGACGCAATAGGACCTGGGAAAAACCAATAATGGCATTCATGGGAGTCCGTAACTCATGGGATATTGTCGAAACAAACTGGGATTTCAACCGTGCTGCTTCCAACAATTGCAGGTTCTGTAGCTTGAGGGATGCATCTCTGATTTCCAGTTCTCGATTCTGCCGAGCCAGCATAGTGTTCTGAAACTCTAAACGCGCTTCTTGCTCCTCTAAGGCTTTAATCATGTGAGCATTATCAATTGCGATCGCAGCTTGTTCATTAATCATGCGAGCATTATCAATTGCGATCGCAGCTTGTTCACCCACTGCTCCTAGCAGATTCCGACCTGATTGGTCTAATCCCTCTGGGTCTTCCCAATTGCCAATACCTAGTACTCCCAAGCGTCCTGCTTGCACAGACTCAATCGCCACAGCGTAAATAGCTGTAGGTACTTCCTCTTCCGGATGCCGCGCATCCCAACCCTTGCGATGAATTAACTGAGATTTGCCAGTTAAAAAGACTTGAGATAGTAACCCTTGCTCAAGGGGCAAGATGTCTTCCCAGTGGAACTTTTGTGTATGAATTCCCTCGGTAACCCTTAATACTTCAGGGTTACCGAGGGAATTATTGAGAATGATGAAACAAAATTCAACCCCAGCAATCGCTTTAGCTACCTCCGATACGATCTCTTGCAACAGATTTGGAAGGTTAGTCAGTCGTTGATTGAGGAGATTAGTCAACTGGTGTAGGGTTCTCAATTGCTGTTGCTGTTCATTGAGAATCGTAATTACCTGCCTGAGATCATCACTCGCCTGGTTTGCCTCTCGGTATAAGCGCGCATTTTCAGTGGCTAGGGCAGCGCGACTAGCTAAATCCTCAGCCAACTTCACATCGATCTCATTGTAGCGGCGACCTGAGTCACTCCTGACAAACCAAATTGAGCCCAAGATTTGTGAACCCATTCGTAAAGGTACACAAATGTAACACTTAATTTTCAATGCCTGTAACATCCTGAGATGGTCAGGATCCTCAGCAGCAGCTCTTAGGAATTGATCAGAAACCTCAAAATAGGTATCCGTACAACCTGTACGTAAAACCTTGCCATTGCCATACTCTTCATCCCCCTGGGGAGGGTAGCAACGGTGCAGTTTCCAAATCAACTCCTCTTGCTCTGGGTTAACATGGGCAACCGCAAGACGCTGGTAAGACTGGGGAGTATCATAGCTATCAACTCCCGATACTACATCAATGGCACACCAATCAGCAAAGCGAGGGATTACCAGCTGCACTAGATTGTCCAATGTAGTCTGGTAATCGAGGGAAGCTGAAAGTACAGCAGAAGCCTCCGCCAGAAATCGCTGGGATTCTTCTGCTCGCTTCTGCTGAGTAATATCAGTAATTACACCAGACATCCGGAATGGTACTCCTTGATCATTCAACTGGGCTTTGCCACGAGCAGTACAGTAGCGATCTTCTCCAAAAGCACAGGGTAGGTGAAATTCTACATCCAGTTCAAGATAATCTTGTTGGTAACTAGCCACCGCCTTAGTAACTTTGAGTAGATCTGAGGAATTTAGTAACTTAAATAAGAGATCAGGAGAAAAGTTATGGTGGTACTTCCCTATCTGTTCAGGGGACAAGCCAGTAATTTCATAGAAGCGGTCATTACAATACAGTTGTTTAGTGATCAGGTTCCAGTCCCAGATCCCGTTCTTGGAACCTTCTAGCACCAAGCGGTAGCGTTCTTCGCTTTCTTTCAGCCGCTGATGAGCTACAGCTGCTTCCCGTTCTGCGCGGTAGAGGCGAACTGCATTAGAGAGGCTACGTAAGAGATTTTCTGGTGAGATTTGGCTTTTGGTCAGATAGTCCGATGCTCCAGATTTCATCAGCTCAACCGCAATTTGCTCATTAATTTGCTCGTTCCCCTGGTCACTCAACACAATCACAGGGACTTCAATCCCAGCATCACGGATTTCTTTAACCAGAGTCAATCCGTCCCCATCCGGTAAGTTATAGTCTAATAGAATGCAGTCCAAACTCGCTTGGGTCAGGGTAGAGTTAGCGCAGCGTGATGCGATGATCGACCTAGCGCTTTTGCTGTCAACTGCAACAGCTATTTTTACGGGTATACCCCCTCTGTTAAGAGCTTTAATTATGGCTTTGCAGTTAACTTCATCATCCTCTACGATCAGTAGTCTGATAATCTCGTCCATGATTTAGCGGTTGAGCTGTTGTCATTGGTTATTGGCTAATAATGATTAGTGGATAGTGGGTAGTAGCAGTTCTTGACTGACAACCGACACCTGAGGAGGCTAAGGAATTATATTGAGCCGACTCTATTGTTTAAGTTGAAGTATTGCTCAAATTTAGTCAACCTTACGGACTTTACAATCTCTCCACGTCGCTTTAGATTGTAGGCTTCTACCTTACCTCGGTACTAGTAGGAGAGCTTCAGTAAAAATACCGATCTGACTAGGTACAGGACATCCCACGGTTGTGTAGTATCACCGAAACATTTGCCAAATCGATGAGAATCGACTAGGTATGAGTATACTTGTATAAAAACTCCCTTGATTAGTAATCTCACCCATCTAGGGAATGAACCCATGCTAATTTTCCAGTGGTATTTCCTGAGAAACAAACTCCCTTAGATAGATTTTTTAGGGGGTTTTACTCCCTATTGTATCCTGCTGTTGGATGAGGGAGCATGGGACGATCCGCAGATGAGCATAAAGAGTAGGATTTAGCGGAATTGGTCATTTCGTTCTGGTGAGACTACCTTAGTTACTCAATAAGCCGATCGGATGTCAATCCTGTTGAGAATCTCCTCTAACCGTTGGAATGGGAAATCCTGCCAACCCCTATGACAATTAGTTTTGGCACGACTAACCCCTTATACTCATAGAGTGTAAAGATTATAATAAGTAACTACCCATAGGTGCGCTCTTACTTGGCGAATTAAATTCGCCACGGGTCGCACCTCCTGTAAATTCTCAATAACTTTATATCTGATAGCGTAATCGTTTTTGACAAATGCTTTCATTCCAGCTCACTTTAAGTGATCGTTGCCAAGAGATGGTCTTTTGGAAACTCTATCCCAAAGTCATAAATATCTACAACTACCAATAGGTGGAGATCATGATGATTTTTACCAAAACTTTACAAATTTACTCTAAAAATCAATAAACTATAAATCTCACCCCCCTAGACGTTAATGATGGGTAAAATTCGTGTGGCTCTCATTGAAGACCATGATCTGACTCGGATGGGTCTGCGAACAGCCCTCCAACAAAGTGGTGAAATTGAATTGGTGGGCGAAGCGGCCAATGCCACTGAAGGACTAAAGTTACTCGCGGAATCTAGACCAGATATCGGGATTGTCGATATTGGTCTTCCTGACATGGATGGAACTGAATTAACTAGACAATTCAAAGAGTTTCAAGCAAAACAGGATGATTCTAAACAGGATGATTTTCCCACCAAAATTATGGTACTGACCTTGCAGGATGATGAAGAAGCCGTACTAGCCGCTTTCGCCGCTGGTGCCGACTCTTACTGCATGAAAAATATCACCTTTGATCAATTGCTAGAAGCTCTGAAAGTGACCTATGAAGGTAATGCTTGGATTGATCCAGCCATTGCCAGGATTGTACTTGAGCAGATCAAACCAAGCAAAGACACTCAGCCTACTGAAGCTAGTGAAACGATAGCTATCCATGCTGCTCCCAATGAATACAATCAAATGATTGAAGCTTATCCTTTAACGGAAAGGGAATTAGAGGTTTTGCAGTTGATTGTAGAAGGTTGCAGCAATGCTGTGATTGCCGAAAGGTTATATATCACTGTGGGAACTGTCAAAACTCATGTCCGAAATATCTTGAATAAACTCTGTGCGGATGACCGTACCCAAGCAGCTGTCCGTGCCCTCCGCTCTGGCTTAGTTATTTAAGATTATACCATAAAGTAACTTTTTACAGTTATAAGGTTAGTTGGTTGAAGGTTGAACGCGCACGCGTGGCCAATAGGCCAAGGTTCAAGGTTGAAGGTTCAAGGTTGAAGGTTCAAGGTTGAAGGTTCAAGGTTGAAGGTTCAAGGTTGAAGGTTCAAGGTTGAAGGTTCAAGGTTGAAGGTTCAAGGTTGAAGGTTCAAGGTTGTTCGCCCTAGGGGTCCGGTGTAGGGTAGGTTGAACATTAGAGCCTTAACAACTCAAAGCCGGATGTATAATTGGCAACCTGTAACCTAAGCACTCAGCTATCAGCTATCAGCTATCAGCCATTAGCCTTGGCCAAAGGCCACGCTAAGCGAATGGCCACGCTACGCGAATGGCTCACGGCTGACGGCTGACGGCTGAATGCTTACCCTGTAACTGGCAACCTGTAACCTTGGCCAAAAGGCCACGCGTGCGCGTTCAACCTTCAACCTGTAACCTGTAACCTGTAACCTGTAACCTTGGCCAAAAGGCCACGCGTGCGCGTTCAACCTTCAACCTGTAACTGGCAACATTCAACCTTCAACCTTGGCCAATAGGCCACGCGTGCGCGTTCAACCTTCAACCAACCTTAAACCTTCAACCCAAATGACTATCAAGGTCTACCTTGCTGCCATCTAGCGATCGCTTCTTGGGCAGCCTCATAGTAAGGGGTATCTTTTGGGACTAATTTTGCTGTGTTAATCGCTGAAAGAAACTTGCCTCGCGATGCACGGGACTTAGCAATCAGATAAATCTTATCGCTAGCTTGAGCAATTAACGCTTGTGCTGTGGCATACTTAGGTTGACCCGGTGGAATCTTACGGAGGGTTGCGATCGCACGATTATAACTAGATGCTTGATTACGTTGCACTTGTTTGATGGCTGTTTGGATAATCTGTTGATTCTGCGACTTCTGTTGGGATAGAATCTGCCACTGTTTAATAGCATTGTTAGCCAAAGCATAAACAGAAGGGTTATCTTTAGGAACTAGTTGGGCAGCTGCTATCGCTCCTTCAAAATCACTTTTTTTTGCCCGTTTCTTGGCTAGAGCCAGAATTGAATGACTCCAACTAGTGATATATTGTTGTGTCTGATCATAAAGAGGATCCCCAGGTTTCACCTGACGGGCAATTGCGATCGCATCACTATACACAGATGCCTGCTTCGGTTCAACTAACTGTCTTGCCTCGTCCAAAGCTGCTTGATTCGCCTTAATCCCACTCGGTTCCAGCGATTTCTGTGCTTTAGTTTCCAGGGATTTACTCTTGGAATTTGGCAAGGGAGCTGGAGTTGCCTGGGATGTTGACCCTGCAGGTAATGTTACTGGGGAGTTACTGACCTTGGTAGTCTCTGGTAATTTGGTAGTTAATGTGGTATTGTTCCTGTTTTGTATTACCTGCTGACTAATCAAGCCTTCCTGGTTACGGACAACAGTTAAGCTCACTAGTCCTAACAACAAAGCTATACCACTACCCCAAAACAACCATTCTCGCCATGACGATAACTCTTCTGTATCAGTTTGAGGCTGGCTGTCTGAATAAGAAACTAAAGCTACTGAGTTAGATGACTCCTGGTTTGAGCTGTCAGTGTTAGTGGGTAAAGACCTATTTTGATTAAGCTTTACCACAGATAAAGGTTTTTTGGCAAATTCACTCTCAAGATTCTTCTCATCTTTAGAAAGAACTACCTTGGTAGCTTCTGAGTCAGTGCTTGGGTCAGCCCATTGATTTTCTGGTGGTGAGCTTGCCCCTTCAGGCCAAATTTGTTGTTGTCGATACTCCTGTAAAGGAATTACCGTCAGAGGAATCTGAACTGGTCGCCAATGGTGTTGGCTCAACTCCGGTAGCCGCTCCCTGAGATACTCGTCAAGATTTTCAAGGGTAATCTCAGTATGATAGTAACCCAGTGCTTCTAGAAGTGCTGAGGTGAATAAGCCATTCCCTAGAGCCGCCGCTTCGTGAGAAAACTGGTTGAGTTGACTAGAAAGTATCAGGGAAATATCCATTTTGTAGGCTAATTCCACTGTTTCAGCACCAACTGGTTCACCAGATGGCATTCCCGGTGAGCGGTTTATGTCTAACAATACCAGGATTTTATTGCCCCCCATAGTCTTGAGAGAAGAAAACAGGCATTCTATTGGTATACCTGTTCCTGGAATATCATCTGGATTGCCATCAATCGGCATGAGGTAGTCAACTTTATCCCAACTGACCCCACAGCCACTGAACAAGAACCAACGCCAACTTTCTGGAGAACCTGGACTCTGGCGAATCCTGTCGAGGCATCTTAAAATATTTTCTCGGTTGGGGTAGGTTAAAAAATCATCAATCGGTGGTGAAGTATCAGTTAATAAAAGAAACTCAGTGGGTTGCAGATGAGCTTGGTCTACAAAAAACCCTTGTAGTCTTTGAGCGTCTGCTTGACCATAGTTTAGAGGTTGTAAGAACTGATAGCGGTTGATGCCAATTGCTATACCAGCGTAATTTGCCATTTACCCCATACCCTAGTGGCTGAAACTAGTAGATTTTATGCCTATATATGCCTAATTTTATTACTATTGCTGTAGTTTACCCTTACACTTAAATTCTAATCCAACCCTGTTAAGCTTAACCTAACGGCTTAACTTTATTAATTAATTAATTATAACAATATCGAACCTAGTCCACCTTTCAAGGCTCTTGAAGTAGTTTTTGTAAATCTAGTTTCTGTCAAGATTTTCCTTCATCATGAATCTTTTCCTTTTTTGGCCTAATCAGAGGATATAATAGTATGTTGTCCAAATTAATCCGGCTATTGGTATTGCCCGGCTTAGTAGGGGTTAGTTGGCTGACTACAGTTGCCATTGTTCCCCAAAGCGCGGAAGCCAAGACAGCTCGTATTAATGTTACCCTCAATCGTGAGCCTGACGAAACTTACCAAGGCTTTATGCGGCGTGCTGAAGTAGTTGCTAGAGCAGCAGCTCAACGCAGCTTCGATAGTGACATATTGACTACAAAGGTAGCGATTACTATTCTAGGACAAAATCAAGGAGAAATCGCCCCAGTCTTGTTGTTAGAAGTCAGCCGTCCATCCTGGAAAAGACGACCGGATGCCAAGTATTGGGCAACTTACTTTCCCAATACCCAGTTCCTACTGCGAGTTGAGGAACCTGATTTTTCCCCTCAAAGTCAGCCACAGTCCCTGGAACCAGCCAACAACCAGGCTCCTGAGCCACCACCAGCCAACAACCAGGCTCCTGAGCCACCACCAGCCAACAACCAGGCTCCTGAGTCACCGCCAGCAAACAACCAGGCTCCTGAGCCACCACCAGCCAACAACCAGATAGAAGACCGAGATACAAGACAATGAAATAAGATAGAAAAGCTGTCTAACAATTTAAATAATTTACACTTATGGCTGTTCCTAAGAAGAAAACCTCAAAATCCAAACGGGATAAACGTAAAGCTAACTGGAAGCGCAAAGCGCATCTGGAAGCACAAAAAGCCCTCTCTCTCGGTAAAGCAGTCCTGAGTGGGCGTTCTAGCTTTGTTTATCCAACACAGGAAGAAGAAGACGAAGACTAGGTTTACTCCTGCCCACCGGGCGATGACGGCGTATCGCTTATTTTTCCCATGGTTCCGGTGGGTTAGGTATCACGAAGACAACGCGCTATACACCCTGTTGCCCTAACACCTCTGACGACTTTCGGGTCTCCAAGCTACTTACCTAGCTTAATAGATCTGAAGCTAATACTGAAGCTAGGCGTGAGAGTCATGACTCATCAAGGAGTGCTGTCTTCTCACCGCCGTTAATAAATTTTCAAAATTTTCTAGCCCTATTATCAGTATCCTGGTGAGTATATACCAGGGAAAGTCCAACCCTCAACCCCTACCGGACAACTATCTGAGGTCACGGGTTGCTGGGAATTTAACTGGCATATCTAAAATTGATTTCTGTTCGTTAACTGTTGGTGGTTAACAATTAACAGAAAATCATGAGTCGGGCTGTGCCAATTAGATGTATCACAGCTTAATACCATTGAGTTGAGTTTCAAGTAAGTGCCAGACAATTTACCAAACATTTTGAATGGTTAATTGTTAAATTTTGCAACTCAATTTTGCAACTCAATTTTTAATCTCAATGGTCAGTAACCAAGCATAAGTTCGTAACTCCACCAATAATTGAAATTGCCCAATGATAAGAAAAATTTTAATATCTGTAGCTGGTCGGGGACTGTGTGAAGAAATGTTCAACATGTTGGCCGAAATTCCTGCCATACAACAGGCATCGGTCACAGTCCTACATGTGGTGCCTCCTCAAGTCACGGCTGAAGCCATGTCAGCTAAGTTAGAAGAGGGGGGTAAGATTTTAGCAGATGCGGTCAAATCCTTAAAGGTTGACCCCAGCCGAATCACGCCCAGACTCAAACAGGGAGACCCTAAAAATATCGTTACCCAAGTGGCAGACGAAGAAGAAACCGACCTGATTATTATGGGTTCGAGAGGACTAACTCGCCTAGAAGCGATTTTGGAAAACTCCGTTAGCCAATATGTGTTCCAATTGTCCTCCCGCCCGATGTTGTTGGTCAAAGACGATGTCTACGTCAAACAAATCAGACGGATTATGGTCGCAATGGATAAATCTGATGCTGCTCAAAATTCCTTCGAGTTGGCTCTATCCCTAGTGCGAGACATGAAGAATGTTCAACTATATCTAGCTCGTGTCATTCCCGAAGCCAAACCTGATCAAGTGATGAGCAATGCTGAAGCAGACCCAGTTCTCGCAGAGGCAGCAGCAAAAGCGAAAAGGCTTGGTGTTTCTTACCGTTGTGTTCTAAGTGGCGGTAAGCCCGGACCAGGAATCTGCGAGTTAGCAGAAGACAAGAACATCGACTTGCTGATTCTCGGTTCTCCTGACCGTCGCCCTTCTATGGCCAAGAGTTTAGTAGATTTAGATCGATTACTCGGGAATTCTTTATCAGACTACGTCAGAGTGAAGGCCAATTGCCCAGTGTTGTTATCACGCACAACTACTTGAAGTAGTCAGTTATTAACCATTAGTCATTAGCCATTAGTCATTAGCCATTAGTATTGCCAGTAAACCTCTTGTTGGTTACATGTTGCTTAAAAAGGGTTCATGATCAAGGTTTAATGACAAAGGGTTAATGACTAATTATTTAAACTTCCACCTACTTGAGATTTCACTTACTTTAGTGGTGGGAGCTAGACTCATAAATCCGGTAATCGCTGATAATCCCGCCTACTTTAGTGGCGGGAGAAGTCAACTTCACCGTTATTTAATTGAAATTAATTATACAACGTTATACAAGGTTATACAAAAAATCCCTTGGACTTTCATCCTGGGAAGAATCCCACGCTGACCTTTGGCTAAGGAGCAATGCTTGGGCTTTTGGTACAGGCGTGGGGATTATCACCAGATCAGCTAACTAGTTTCCTGAGCCTTCACGGCTCGCGGTTTGGATATAAAGAATTAGCAGGAAAACCGCAGGCACCAGCACAAACAAAATGCTGGCAACAAACCCTAGATCGTTAACTTGCATGATTATTAGTTCCTCTAAATCGTTTTTAACCCACCAGCTATAGGATACCATTAACACGGCTGTTCGCGAAGCGTCGCCTTCGGCGAATCGAAATAGAAGATTGAAATATAAGCCTGGCAGGAGGAAATCCGGCTAATGGTAGATAAGCGGGTTGAAAATCCTGGTGAGATACATTCCATTGTCTTAGCTTTATTCCCTACTCCCTACTCCCTACTCCCTGCCCTTTGGAGCAAGCTACGGGAACAAACCCAAGACGAAAGCACCTCACCCAATTGATCAATGCTATAAACCCTATGTAAGCATCTATACAAGGAGCAGTATTCAGCTGACAATCTCTCGCCAGCTAGCTCTAAAATCCCTTGCTATGGTTAGATGGCAGCAGATGGGGATTTGCTCTTCAGGGTTGGTTTAGTTTTAACACTCACAGGTCCATTCACCAAGACTTGACAGGCTAATCGGTAAGTATCTGGCTTTTTCTTTAGTTTCCGATTTTCTACCTCAGTTCTAGGGGATAAATTTTCTATGCCTGCCACAATTTCCACAATACAGGTACCACATTGACCATAACCGCCACAATTGACCAGCTTGCCCCGAAACGTGTAGAGATCTATGCGATTTTGCAGCATTTTCTCTCGTAAGTTCGCTCCATTGGCAGCAATGACTTCTTGGTCTTCCTTGACAAATTTGATATTAGCCATGATTTGTCCCAAGTCTGATCTTATTTTCTGATAGTATTTCTATTTTATTAAGGAATGTTAAAAAAATAAGCATCCCTGGTTAATGGTTCATGGCTAAGTTGGCCATAAACCATTAACTCTAAAGCAGAGCAGGTATTCTGTCAATTTAGTTTTGCGAGTTAGGGCAAGGTTAATCCTATTAGATATTAGAGATCAGTCCTTAACGTCTAATACCTAGGGTCTAATACCTAGTGTCTAATACCTAAGATCTAATACTTAGTATCTAATACTTAGTGCCTAATTGGGACAAGTCTAGTTTACCCCTTAATTCAATTAAGATCGAATACTACGGAATATCACTAACTTTACTGTCTGGTAGATTACTCACTGCCCGTTGCAAGTTGGCCAGAGCGCGGTTGTAGCCCAGAATTGCAGTAAGTCGGTTAATCTTAGCCCGGGTAAGGGCGGTTTGCTGGTTAATTACGTCCGTTTGGGTACCAACCCCTGCCTGAAATCTTAACCGAGCTAGCCGGAGGCTCTCTTCTGCTACGTCTAGGGCCAAGGATGCCGTTTCAATACTCTTTTTATTGGAGTTTAATTGAGAATAAGCTTGTTCGATCTCAAAGCGTATTTCATCCCTTTGGTCAGCAAAACTGCTTTCTGCTAAGGCAATATCAATATCTTCCTGCCTGGCTCTAGCCATTGCTGCTCCGCCATCGAAAAAATTCCACTGCAATGTTGCCCCTACCGAGTAACCATCACCCATGGTAACAGTATCATTGAAGTTATCAAATAGGTCGATTTGACCAAATACACTCACCTGGGGTCTGACCGCAGCCAGAGCAATGGTGCGCTGTTCCTTGTTGATCTGGCGTTGCACCAGTTGCTGTTCCAACTCAGATCGGTTTTTATAAGACAGGATCAGGCTATGTTCTAGAGATAAATCCCAACTTCCAGCAATTTCGATGGGATCGGCTGCCGTAATTTCTGCGGATTGAGATAAGTTTAATAACTCCGCCAGCTGACGTCGGGCAATACGTTGGTCACTCAGAGCATTGGTCAACCCTTGAGAGTCATTGGCTAGCTCAACCTGCTGTTGCAAGACCTCAAATCGGGTGCCTAAGCCAGCTTGTTCCAGTAACTCGGTATCCCGTAAAATCTGAGCAGACTCAGTGACTGCCGCTTGGGAAATCTCAACACGAGCATCAGCCTCTTGTAAATTGTAATAGGCAAGGGTGACCTGAAGTCTGATCTCTTCAGAAAGCCGTTCTACCTCCAGCTGCTGCAACTTTACCTGTTCCTCCCCTAGCCGGACTTGTGCTGGTCGTTGCCCACTAGTGTATAGGTTATAATCTAACCTTAGGGCTGCATTGAAAGTTCCTGACGGCTCATTGATTGGAAGTAATCCTTGCTGGACTCTTATCTCGTCTGATACCTGTCCTGATGCACTATCGGCATAGTTAATTCCTGCAGTTGTTGTCAAATTAGGATACCAAGCACTTAAGGCTTCTTGGAGAACAAACTGATTACGTTCCAAGGTCAGTTGCGCTTGCTGTAATTCCTGATTATTACGCTTTGCCAGTTCTATGGTCTGTTGCAGGGTAATGGGCTGTGTGATATCGATCTGGACTTCCTGGCTTTGGGTAGGAAATGATAAAGGATTGGGGTCAGGATCAAGAAACTCTGGCGCAGAGGTTCCAGGGGTTCCTGAGCTTCCAGAGGTTTGTGACATTAATTCAGGGTTTTCCCCTGTGGCAGATTCAACCACCGTATCCTCACCAACGTCTACGGATTCCGTTCGCGAAGCGTCGCCTTCGGCGAATGGCGCTGCTAGTTCAGCCACCGCAGGAATCGACTCCTCCTGCTTTGGCTGGTCAGTAGGCAGGATGGTTTGATCAATAATTTCTTGGACTAATTCTTCTTGGACTAATTCTGCTTCTGAGAGTGAGGAATCTACAGAGGGAATAGACTCCTGTTGCTCTGGTTGATTGGAAGCTGGGGTAGTGTTATCCATGACTTCTACCACTAGCTTCCCTACCTCTGGGTTTGGGGCTGCTTCTGTTAAGGATTCTTGGTTAGGTGTAGCTACTGAGTTACTCTGAGGCTTAGTAAGTGATGGTAAATCTTCTGAGGCTCCGGATTCCATGCCGCTCAAGGCAATTGCCGTCCCCACACCCACAGCTAATATATAACGAAAAGTTGGCATAGATTTTACAGTTGATTTTAGTCTTAGCAGAACTACTTCTCTTGCTCAATTTAGCAACCAATGGCAGGATAATGGCTTGCTATTGGGTTTAGCAAAGGAATATTCCCGGTTTGCATATCTAAATCAGGATTGAGCCTCAAATTGCCATTTTTATAGGAGTTGCCTTTTAACAAGACTTTATTATAGTGGGCAATGGCTTCACAGTATCCTCATATTGGCAATTTTCTGTTGCAGGGAGAAAAGTGACTAGATGCGTTTGCTTTTAGCGGAAGCAAAGCTTCATCGCTTTTAGCGGAAGCGAAGCTTCATCGCATAACCCCTAGAATAATCTGTCACACATTTCAATTGTGAATAGGGGCTGATCAGGAGATTGGGAGATGGGGAGATTGGGAGACTGGGAGATCGGGAGATGGTAGACTGGCTTTTGCACAAGGGTCGCGATTGACCGTAGGTCACGCTACTTGAGGTGGAAATTTAAATGCATATTAGCTGACTGCTTGCTGTGATCGTAAAACTGGGTTGAGTAGGGATGGGAAGATAGGAAAATTGCAGGATGGAGAGATGGGAATTGATCAACTTTTTGTCAATCCACATATCGGGTTAATCGGTTAAATTATATTACTGAGCCGATGATATAGTATCAGGAATTGGCATCAATTACGATAAAACTCTTCTTTTTTGACCTTAGGTTAGATTGCGGTGGGGTTGAACAGCCGGACAGGTTTTCCAGTCTGCAACACTACCAAAGCATTATCTCCGTTTTTGTCAAGATTACTTGATAGTCAGGGTTAGTTTTGTTCCAAGGGATTTGCCTTCGCTTTTAGCGGAAGCTGAGGCCTTTGGCCACGCGGGGCGCGTTCGCTTCATCGCGTAGCGGCTCGTACCGAGCATCGCATTCTATTGCTTAATATCTATTAATAATCGACCAATTAACCAAACTGTGTATGTCTAAGGTCTATAGCTAAGGATTGACAGTGGGATAATGTTCTTTCTTGAAACAAAGCGTTAGCAATCGGGCAATAGACCTTCTTCCAGTCAAATAACCTAAGTTTTTAAAAAATAAGCAGCCATAAAAATAAGTCGCCCATGGAGCAAAAATTCATCAATAAAAATTACTTATTTTTTAAATAAGTTTTATGAATACATTTATAGTATTTATCATAGATATTTGTGATAGGTTTTTATCTATTTATATGACGTATTAACTATTGCCTTAAAATCCATACTTTTTCGGTTCCCTGTTCCCTGTTCCCTGTTCCCTGTTCCCTGCTCCCTGTTCCCTGTTCCCTGTTCCCTGTTCCCTGTTACCTGTTCCCTGTTCCCTGTTCCCTGTTACCTGTTCCCTGTTCCCTGTTCCCTGTTCCGCTGTTTATACACTTCATCGCTAGCCTAACTTTGTCTATTTTTTTTCTATAGTTTTTTCTAGTTCAGATTAGATAATTTAGTCAGAAAATTAAGAGCACCACTGACTAATTAATAATGATAAAACCCTGAACTATATATTATGAAGCACTCTGACGTTCAGCATAATTATAATGTGGTTAACCTATAAAAGTGAGAAGCCATTAATTACAAAAAATCTTGAAATTTTTTATTTTGGAGAACTTTGATAGCTTTTTTGATGTCCTGGGTACGGTCTTTTTTTGCAATTAAGGTAGCATTGCGATCGCGTACCACCACCACATCGTCTAAACCAATAGTAACAATCACCTCATCGTCACTACTAGAGTAGACAATTGCTCCTTGAGTATCCAGTTCTACATGATTAGCCATTGCGACATTTTTAGCATCGCCATTATGCAAGCGTTCTAAGGCATTCCAATCTCCCAAATCATCCCAACCAAAGGAGGCTGGTAAAACATAAGCTAGCTTTGTTTTTTCCATCAAAGCATAGTCAATACTTTTCTTCTCTAGCTCAGCATAAGCCGCCACACCTTTTTCTTCTAAAGGGGCAATAATTTCTGGTGCATGGGTGCGCAATTCATCTAAAACTACCCCAGCCCGGAAAATGAACATCCCACTGTTCCAGCTGAATCGACCAGTAGACAAAAATTCCTCAGCCGTCTCCTGGTTAGGCTTTTCGGTGAACCGACTGACCTGATACACTGGCAATCCCTCAAACGTGCCAGTCTTATCACCTTGCTCAATGTAACCGTAGCCTGTAGAAGGGTATTGGGGGGTGATGCCTAAGGTTACAATCGATGACTCAGCGGCAGCCAATTGAGCAGCCGCCTTGATAGTTTGCTGAAACCCTTGCTCATCTTCAATCCAGTGGTCAGCAGGGAAAAAGCCCACTACCGCATCTTCTCCGTAAGCCTTAGCAATCTCTAGAGTTGCCCAAGCAACCGCTGGTGCTGTATCCCGTCCTTCTGGTTCCGCTAATAGATGCTTCTGGGGTAATGATGGTAGTTGTTGAGTCACTCCCTCAGCTAACATAGCAGAAGTAATCACCCACAAGTGTTCTGGCCCGACCGTCAGCTTACTCAATCGGTCAGCCGTTGCCTGCAAAAGACTCTTGCCACTACCATCCAAACATAAAAACTGCTTGGGTCGGTGCTTACGGCTCAACGGCCAAAACCGTTCTCCTTTGCCACCAGCAAGAATCACAGGGATGAGAGAGTTATCCATGATGTAGCCTTAACTGTAGTTTTCTGCTACATACTAACCTCACTTTCCCTGATTCAGCTGCTATTGGCTGTAGATTATGAAAAATGGTTAAAGTACTTCTTTAGCCATTACATTAGTTCTTACATTAGTCCTTAAATTAGTCATTTGTCCACCAATTCCTTCATCCCTGTTCAGGGATTGCTGTTGTGCATTGATCACAAAGGACTAATCACTCTTAGATGTTCCTCAAAGCGCTTTCACCAGGAGCTTTAGCCGTGGGTAGCCAAAGCGCTTTTTTCAATTAAGCCACTTTGAAGGTAGGCAAAATGCTTTATTGGCTTTGACTTACAGACTTATAGACTTATAGGCCAACAACAATATCTTAAACTGTACCCAAAGGCTACAGTTTAATTGGATAGCCAACTATAGGCTTGGAACTTGAATCCTTTAACAGTCATCACAATTCATAGGTAGATTTGGATACAGGTGTGATTAATAATGCCTCAGCTTCAACACCCCAACCATCACCCCAAGAGGGTGATACAGGAGTTTCCTACTCTCAGCTTGACCTGACTACAGACCTAGACGCTTCTGTGTCTGGATTAAGATTAACCTTTGCCCCCTATTTGCGGTGGGTATTCTGGAGTAGCGCTTTTGTCCTGACAGCAGTTATTTCTGCGGCTTTGGGAGCTACCTTAGCCCTAGTTACCCCATTGTCGCCCCTGATTAAATCCCATTCTCAACCCGAAAAGGCTAAAATCCCCCAGAATCAACCAGCCGCTTCTGAGCACAAGTCTTGGCGTAAAAGCTTTCCCTACAACCTGTCACGACCGGTGAATATCCTGGTGATGGGCATAGACCGAGTCCCAGATGCGTTGCCAGGTTCCCCAGAGGTTTTTGGTGGTCGCAGTGATACCCTATTGCTGTTGCGCTTAGACCCCAAGGACCACTCCGTGAATATGCTTTCAATTCCACGGGATACGAGAATAGAAATTCCCGGTGTTGGGATAGTTAAAATTAACGATGCCAATGTCAAAGGTGGATCTACCTTAACCGCAGAAGTGGTTAGCCGTACCTTAAATGATGTGCCAATTGATAGGTATGTGCGCATTACCACTGATGCATTTCGGGAACTTGTGGACTTGGTCGGTGGGCTGGAAGTCTTTGTGCCTGAGAGGATGGAATATGTAGATCTCACTCAGAAACTGGAAATTGATTTAGAACCAGGGTGGCAAACCTTGAATGGAGACCAAGCCGAACAATTTGCTCGATACCGAAAAGACAATGGTGATATTGCTCGGATACAGCGGCAGCAGATCTTACTCAAGGCACTGCGCCAGCGTTTAGTTACTCCCAGTGTCGTGCCTCGTTTACCAAAAATCCTGCGAGTGATGCAGCAGTATATTGATACTAATCTTAGCTTAGAGGAAATCTTGGCACTGGTCGGTTTTGGTCTAGAGGTTGGCAAAGATAATATCAGAATGGTACTCTTGCCCGGTCGATTCAGCAAGGCTGATGAATACATTGCCAGTTACTGGCTGATGAATTCACGAGGGCGAGACCGAGTGATGAGTGAGTATTTCGAGCAAGAGCCCAAATACAAGAGTTCATTAAAGCGCCGCCGTTCACCCCATCGGGTCAGAATTGCAATTCAAAATGCTACCGATGACCCAGAACTTGGTCGCCGTGTTGCCCGGTATTTAGCCAGAAATGACTTCTACAATGTCTATTATGTCTCAGATTGGCCTGACCGCTTGTCCCAGACTGAGATTATTGTTCAGCAAGGGGACATAAAAACAGCAGATATTGTCAAAAAAGTCCTGGGACTAGGTAGAGTAGAAGCATCCTCTACTGGTCATCTCAAATCTGAGCTGACGATTCGAGTCGGTGAAGATTGGTTAGAGAGGGAGTTTTAGGCTTTAAGTTTTAAGGAGTCAGGTTGACAAGTGATTAGGGTGATTTGGCGACGCTTATTGGGACTAATTTTAGTTCTGGTTATGGCTTGGCTATGGGTGCTTTTATCGGCTACTCCTGCCTATGCTCAGGAGAATACAGTAAATCATGCCCTTACGGATTTGAGTTATCATGACTATTCCAATCAGAATTTAGTTGGTGGCGTATTTGCAGGCGCTGAAATGCGAGGCACAAACTTCCAAGGTGCTGACCTGAGTGGATCTATCTTCACCAAGGCCAATTTATTGAAAGCCAATCTCGAAGGTGCAAATCTGACCAATTCTTTGGCAGATCGGGTATTTTTAGACCAAGCTATTTTGACCAATGCTATTTTGACCAAGGCAATTATGAATAGCACCAGGTTTTACGATGCCGAGATAACTGGTGCTGATTTTACTGATGCCTTGATTGACCGCTATCAGGCTAAACTGATGTGTAAGCGTGCTACTGGGGTAAATCCTGTAACTGGTATCTCCACACGGTATAGTTTAGGCTGTCGCTAGGCTTAAGGAGTTGAGTTGGGCTAAGGGGTTCCAGAGCAGGATGTCTTGTAATAATTGCTGATAACCAGCCACATTGGGATGGAGACCATCTGGAGATAGGTGTTGGAAGCACCAATCATAACCACGGGACGTCCATAAATCAAAAATGTCCAGATAGGGAATTTGACGCTTCAGACACGCAAGGCGAGTTGCTTCTTTGTAGTAGTACTGGTCAGCATGAGTGTAGTAAAAACAATCGAGAAAGGGCATTTTCCTTTCATCAACTGGTACCATGCCCACAAATAGCACTGGACAGAGTTGCTGAGCTAGCTCAAGCAGATTGGCTAGTTCTTCCTGGAAACTCTCAAAATTAGTAAAATTCTTGCCATCGGGACGTCCTAAACGGGCTGAATCGTTAACGCCCACCGATAAAATAATGGCATCTGGTACACGGTTTCTGAGTTCACCACGACTGCGAAATTCATGTTCTAGTCGCTTGTGGACTTGGGTAACCCCATCACCCCGAACTCCCAAATTGTAGAGTACATGACCAGGACTATCGGGTAACATCCACTGACGTCGCAGTCGCTCTACCCAGCCGCCACCTTCTGGATCTCCAAATCCATAGATCAGACTATCTCCGAGGACAACGAACTTCAGGGGAGTTCTTTGAAGCTGATGGAATGACTCAAAGCTAGGAGCGGCAAGTGTTTGCATAGACAAGATTTATTTGGTCAGATAATTGTTAACAACTCGACACACTCTTGATAGCTTAGCAATGGTATGATTTTTTGTATATGTAAAAGGTACATCTACCACAGGAGTCAATCTAAGTACTCTGACCCCTAAGGTAGCCCATCAATGCGATCGCATCGGTGCTGCGATACTATTGAGAGATACCATGTACAGACCCCATTTACCAAAAATTTTGGGTTTAAAGCCCCGTCCTTCTAGGACGGCTTTTGATTGAAACAAGAAAAAACTTAATATTATACACGAAGTTTGTTGTATAATTAAGATAGGTACAGGCGGCAAAACCGTTGGCTCAGCCGGGAGAGAGACCCGTCACTGATTGACCATAAAGGAGTAATGCCTAGAGGGTAAGGAAAGTCCTCTTAAAAAACCTAATCGTCAATTAACAGTTGGCGTGTGAACCCAGAAAAATCACTATGCACGATAAGCAAGGTACGGTGGGGTTAGAAGTTACCGTAATCAGAGGGTCGCCTTTAAGGGTTACAGGCTATGCATAAAAGGGTTAAAACTTTTTTATTAAGGCGACCCTCTGATAAGGTTTCGTCTCCGGCACACCGAAACCTGAGCAAAGGAAGAGAAACAGACTTTTTAAGGCACTTCCAATAAGTACTTAAACGCCTAAGAAGAACTGCCCTCTGGGTCTGTCGTGAATTGACTGGGAATTTGGTCTTGAACGGATTTGCGGGTTTTGTACTGTCCCATTTTTGGCAGAGTCAAAGATAGGAACTCGGCGGTTTAAGGCGGTTCGTTGATCTAGGAATCCCCGCTATGCGCAAGGCGGAGAGTGTCAAACATAAGTAGGCTGGGATAGTTTGGTAGAACTTCCCAGCCTTGGTTAGATATATAGTTTCGGTATAGTTAGTAGATGAGGTATAGATAGTACAAATTCACTGTTCTTTCTTATTATTGTCATACATAGCAAGCAATGTAAGTAGCAATCACGCAACTTCACAAATTCTTTCACTTTTTGATGGTATATTATTAACCTCAAGAAAAGTTTTATGACTTGTATCAGGGGTAACCCCTAGTTTAGGAGTGAAGTATGCTAGGGTAGAGGGGGCGATACTGATTTTAACCAGAAATAGCAAAACCTGATAAACCTTATGCTGCACAAAAGCTATAACTTTGATTCAATGGACATTCTGCAACGGACGGAGCAGCTAGTAAGTGCAGCTTCTAATCGTTATCGGATCACTGTACAAGTGGCCAGCCGTGCCAAGCGCCGTCGCTTCGAAGATTTTGAAAGTCTAGATGAGCCATCCATGAAGCCAGTGCTGCGAGCAATTGTTGAGATGTCTGATGAATTGACCCAGCCAGAGATTATTGCGGACTAAGCTATAGTGCTGAGTGAGTCAGGGGGTAAGGGCGTCAGGGGCAAGAGTAGTTCATTCCCTAGTTTCATCTTAAGGTTGTGTCGGAATGTTCCATAGCCGTATCGAAGCAATGTACAAGACTAATGGAATTAAACTAGCGCTAGGTTTAGCTCTTACCACTTTGACGAGTGGTTTACTATTGCTGTGGGAATCCCACGACCAAGGGTCCGGTGTCTTCCAGCTCCTAGGAGCACAGCCTGCTGTCGCCCAGTTTTTTATTCCCCCTGAGCTTAGCAAGGTAGTATATCAGCGTTTACCGGATTTACCACAAGAGAACCAATACATTAGTAAAGAAAGCGGTGAAGTAGCTGCCAATAATACCCTGGTTAACCGCTTAATTCGGTATCACGTCTATGGTAAAAAACGGTTGCCCAATTACCGTTTTGATTGGAAATTGACCATGGCTGACTATCTAGGTGCGTACGATTACCTAGTCGCATCCCAGTATCCCAGTGGGGATACCTTAACCGAAAATCCCATGGAAGGGGATATTGCAGCGATAGAACAATTAACTCGTGCCGAACGGGATGCATTAGTAAGCGTTTTAGTCAACATATTCAATCCCAATCGCAGTGAAACTGTGGCACCAGAGTCGAGCACACAACCATCACCTGCCACACCATCACCTGCTACAACCTCCAATCCTACATCACCTGCCACAACCTCTAATCCTAGAAGAGGAGTATCTTTACCTCAACCAGGAGATGCTCAGTTACTCAAACCTAATTGACTTGTTGGTGAATTGGGCAGAATCAGGTTTATGGAACGTCTGGTTAAACATGGAGAAGGCTGGCGTATTGGTTGGGATCCTGAGGCTCCTAACTATAAAGGTTTAGTGGGTGGTGAGGACTGGGCATTTGAGCTAACGGAGTCGGAGTTGAATGACTTTTGTCGCTTGTTGCTGCAATTAGCTCAGACTATGAGTGAGATGGCAAGTGAGTTGATGGATGAAGAGAAAATCACTTGCGAAGCAGAAAGCGATTGGCTATGGATGGAGGTAGAGGGCTATCCTTCCGCTTATACGCTACGGTTGATTTTGAATCAGGGACGCTGTTGTGAGGGGAGCTGGGTGGCAACAGCGGTTCCAGGGTTGCTAGCAGCAGCTAAGTCTGTGAAAGTATTTTAGTTTGGTTGTTCAAATCTCGAATAGTGTGGTATAGTAAATAAGGTTTTCCGGGGCGTAGCGCAGCTTGGTAGCGCACCACTTTGGGGTAGTGGGGGTCGTGGGTTCAAATCCCGCCGCTCCGATTCATTGGCTATATATAGTCAAGGTATAGAGAATGGTATGGGGCTTCGTTCAGAATTGAGGCGGAGCCTATAGACAGACATAGCCTGTTCTCTAGCCTGTTCTTGTGGAAAAAATTATTTATCTTGAAATAGTTTACCAATGTGGTAAACTATTAGTGTGAGTATAGGTATTAATGTCAGTTTCGCATATCCAAAACTGAAAAAGCTATGTGAGCAATCATCAGCTCAAAAGCAATTAGGAGCAAAAGCAGCACAAAAGCTCAAAAGGCGATGATCAGATTTATTCGCAGCCAAAGCGGTCACGGAGTTAGTGGCAGCAAGACCTCATGCCGTGCAGTCCCATAAATTAGGCAAAAGCTTTTATCAGAAATTTTCTAATTTTAAACACCTATTTGCTCTCGACCTACATAAACGAGTTCGTTTAGTATTCCAAGCTGATGTTGAACCGTTGCCCTTGAAGGCAGATGAAAGCTTGGATTGGTCAAAAGTTAATCAGCTTTGTATTCTATTTGTGGAAGATTATAATGACTAATTCTAACTATACCTTTGAACCGGATTGGGTCTCTCCTCCAGGAGAGACAATTGCTGATTTGCTGGAAGAACGAGATTGGACGCAAGCAGCTTTGGCAGACCGTTTGGGCTATACTCCTAAACACCTTAGTCAGCTTGTTAATGGTAAAGCACCTATTACGAAAGATACCGCAGTGAAGCTGTCACGGGTATTAGGAAGTACAGAGGGGTTTTGGCTCGAACGAGAAGCTCAATATCGTGCTGCTTTAGCAAAAATCGCAGAAGCTGAACGTCTTGAAAGCTGGGTAGATTGGCTCGACGAATTTCCTGTAAAGGAATTGCAGAAAGCAGGACAAATTAGTGACTGTCGTTTGGATTCAAGAAATAAGCCTCGTGTTGTGCAAGAGCTGCTTCAGCTGTTTGGAGTGGCTTCTCCTGATCAATGGCGAGCTTGTTATGGTAACCTAGCGGTGTCTTTTCGACGTTCTCGTACTGGACAGGATAATACCGGTGCCATCACAACTTGGATGCGCCTTGGTGAAATCAAAGTAGAGAAGTTAGATTGTCCCCAATTCAACCGCGCCAAGTTTGAGAAAGCGGTTCAGGAAATTAGAAAATTGACAGTACTACCACCAGAAGATTTTCTACCACGTCTTCAACAGCTTTGTTTTGAGGCTGGAGTGTTATGGGTGTTAGTGGAAAAAATCCCAGCTGCGGGGGTTAGTGGGTTAGCAAGGTGGTTAAATCCTCATCGACCTCTGATTCAGATGTCTCTTTATGGCAAAACTAATGACCGTTTCTGGTTTACTTTTTTCCATGAAGCTGCTCATATTATTTTGCATGATAAAGAAGAGAAAAATGCTATTTTTCTAGATGAGTGGAATCAGGGAGAAAAACTAGAGTCAGAGCAAGAGCGCGAGGCTAATGAACAGGCGCGAGACTGGTTGATTCCTGCTGAATATGAAGAAGAATTGTATTATATTCATTCTAAGGAAAAAGTAAAAGCTTTTTCAGATAAGTTAGGAATTCATCCTGGAATTGTTGTTGGTCGTTTGCAGCATGAAGAAAAAATACTCTATAATCAGATGAACGATTTAAAGCATAAATTAACTGCTGATTTAATTCAGCAGCTATACCAACCTAATAATCAGGGACCAAAGGATAGTGCTCAGACAGGATTAGATGCTGATAAAAATCAATATAATGAGTCAGATTATGAAAATTTGCTTCAGTATATTACTGACAATTTAGATAAAGAATGTAAACGATCTCTGGGAGAGTTTAGAGGGATTGCACCCAAATTGTTAGAAGGTCAAGATGCTCAAGAATGGGTCAATAACCAGCGTGATCAATGGGCAGAAAGGGAAAAAGTCTGGAGATAAACAGAGTGATATTAGATGAGGCATTAGAGGGAGTTAAGACTATTTTTCTTGATACTTCTCCAGTGATTTATTATCTAGAGAATCATGCTGTTTTTGCCGATGTAGTACAAGGGGTAATCAATAAGTTAGATGGGGGAGAGTTACAAGGAGTAATTTCTCCGGTGACGTTGGCTGAATGTTTGGTCAATCCTTTGAAGAATCGCGATCAGAAGTTACAGCAAGATTATGTTGATTTTCTCCTGCGTCATAAGTCAATTAGGATGGTACAAATTGAAACAAAAATTGGAATTTTAGCTGCACAGTTACGAGCAAAATATAGTTTAAAACTGCCTGATGGGTTTCAGGTTGCCACGGCGATAAGAAGCGGGTGTGAGGCTTTGTTGACGAATGACGACCAATTCCGGCGCGTTTTTGATTTACAGGTGTTAGTAGTTAAGGATTTTGTGACAGGGAATATTTTGTGATGGGTGAGGGGAGGTTAAAACGTGGGTGGCTTGTGTGGCGTTCGGTAGCCCTCAAGCTCCTGAAGTTCGGGAATATAAGGGCTATGGAGTTGTTTAATTTAATCGGAGTAGTGCGATGAAGCGTTTCGGCAAAGCCGACGCTACGCGAACGCAAAGCGTGGCCTACGGCCTCAGCTTCCGCGCTTATGCGATCGCACTCAGTTCTTCAAGGATTGGACAAGGGTTGGTATCTTTGGAGAAGCGATTAGCCCAAAGGGCTACGCTACGCGAACGCATTTTAAATTAATCTCCATAAAAGTCTTCATCTAATAGCTGTTCAATTGTAAAAGGACATTGATTGGGATAGTCTTCAGGGTTGGGCTTACGAATGCCAAAGCTGGCTTTTTTACCTTCTTTTATAGCTAACCTTCGAGCATCTTGATAAGCTTTAGCGATCGCGTAGCGTAGCCCTTTGGGCTAATCGCTTCTTCTAAATAACGTTTAAATGAAGGACTGTCTTGTAAATCTTTTTGGATACGAAACCGATGTTCTGTGACTGAACTATACCAACTTCCTTTCATGGACTCAGCAGCGTCAGTTTGAACCATTATTTTGAGTAAATGGGCAATCAAGATGGTTAAATTGCTAATGAAGGCTCGCTTTTCAGCCTTTCCCATGTCCTCTAACTCAAGCAGCAAATTATCCCAATCAATTGCCGATAAATTTCTGGCTTTTATTTGTTCAACGAGGATTTCTCGCCAACGGTTAAAATCTTGTTCATACATAGTTTTTTATCAGTTAAAATTAGGCTTTATACCAACAATAAATGAACCGATTTCAAAGTAGTATTATTATACCATTAAAGTTGTATTTTGGGTGAAACGATAGTTAAACCCAACACAGGATCATGTAAATCTCATCAAGATTTACCGTAAAGTACATCGCACTATCCTAATAGTTTGTCAGATGCGGCCTGTGTTCCTTTCCCTCTTCCCAATAAGCGCCGCCACATCACCTGTATAATTGAGTTAATCTCAGTAGTTTCCTCTTCTGACTTCCCTACTCCCTACTCCCTACTCCCTACTCCCTAGCAGGAAATTACCTTATCCAATTGATAACTGCGTAAGCATTCAGCCGTCAGCATTCAGCCGTCAGCCGTGAGCTAAAAGCTCACGCGTGCGCGTTCAGCTTACGTAACAAAGATTAAACGAATGCTTACTTGTTTTATTTAAAAGCTCAAAGCTCAAAGCTGAGAGCTTTGAGCTTTGAGCTGAATGCTTACGATAAAAAGCATACATACCAGGGTACAGAGCAATGTCTATTCCAGAAATTAGCCAGGAAATTATTCGTTCTTATACCAGTAGCCAATCTTGGCAAAGAGGAAAAGCTTATTATCACGATGGCCATGTTATAAGAGTAGTTCAACGGGGGAAATTAATTACAGCAGACGTTGAAGGTAGTGATATTCGCCCTTATCAAGAGGTGCGACCCGTGGCGAATTTAATAATTAGATGCGGAAAGCGCACCTATTAATATTGGTTTTGAGGAAGAGGAATTAGACACAGGTTATTGTAGTTCTAGGATTATGGAGGCTACTGCCAACATATTAACATTATTAGTATGCTTGCATAAACCAGAACTAGTTGAACAGCGTCCTAGTTTAGAGTAAATTTTAGATCGCCTTAATGAAGTTCAGACACAAAATTTAATTCACGAGTTAGTAGCTAATAACCCTCAATTAATGGATGATATTGAGTATTTTGCCGATCGGGTTGCGCCACTATATGTAATTACATCATCTCCAGAAACCCTCCCCCAACGGGAGATGGGGAGATGAGGGAGATGGGGGAGATGGGGGAGATTTTTATTAAGGGTATAGCAGTCGAAGTAAAGCTTAGGACATATTTCTTTTCCCAGCTGTTGGAGCTCCCAGCTGTTGAAGCTCCCAGCTGTTGAAGCTCCCAGCTGTTGAAGCTCCCTTTAAACCAAAATACTATGTCCTAAACTATATTTCAGTTGCTATAATTAGCCTCACATGATATAAGCACCTCAAGTAGAACCTCAAGTAGCGCATTAGCTGATACGCGACACGCTGATAGCTTACATTAACAATTACCTTTTGAATTTAGCAATGCCCAAAATAGCTTTCCTGCTACTGGGCTACTTGGCTAAGCTGACTTGCAACTCCAGGCAATTCCGACCATTGACCTGTAAGCGATACTCCACCCGATCCATTAGTCGATGGATAATTAGCCAGCCATAGCCGTTTTCCTGTAAATCACCTGGATTCGGTGGTTTATAAGAGGATGGGTCAAATCCTTGACCATAGTCCCAAATCTCCAGAGCAATATCCCGTTCTTTGAGTTCTAGGCGAATCAAGATCGGTAAATTCGGTTGATCGCGATGAGCATGACGAACTACGTTAGAGTAAGCTTCCACTAACACCAATCGCAAACGATTGGATAGACTAGGCCAATCAACACGATTTCCGAGTTCAACCTGCAAAATCCCCATAAACCAGTTTTCGACAATGCTCAAAAACTTGAGGTCACTCGGTATCTGTAGTTCTGTTTTCATCCACTACAATACCTCCAGAGATACTAGGGTTTGGTCGTCTTCCTGAATCGGGTTGGTACGCTCTCGAATCCGAGCTAATAAATGACTCAGGTCAAAGGGAGCAGGCTCCTGAAGCAGAAGCTCCCAAAGACCGGATGACTCAAGCCTAGAACTGGTGCTGGTTGACCCATCGGATGAAGAACCTGTCACTGGATTCACTGGATTCAGGGTTGCTTCCGTAATTCCATCACTTGTTAGTAGCAGGATGCTACCTGAATTTAATCTTAAATGTCCTGATTCCGCCTGCCAAATTGGCAAAATTCCTAAGGGAATACCCCTAGCCTGAAGGTAAGTCGGCTCTGGAGTTTTTGACTCTGAGTGTTGTTGGACTACTTGGTGATCAGACCAAACCATAGGATAGGTATGACCAGCATTAGCGTAAACCAACTGTTGCTTGTCAGGGGTATAACGAGCCAAGACCAGGGTAATAAAACAGTTGGTATGATAGAGGTCATCTGACATGATGTGGTTAAGATTTTGGATCACTGTTTTTGGGTCTGGTGATGTTTCTTGAGCAAGTTCCCGTCGTAACATCGACATGGCACTGGTCATAAGTAAGGCAGCAGGTACCCCTTTACCGGACACATCTCCCACTGCTAGCCATATATCTCCTTGGGGATGAACATAGACTTCAAAAAAATCCCCACCAATCTGTCGCGCTGGGGTGCAGTGAGCTTGCACTCTCACCTGTTCCATCTCTGGCCAACTCTGACGCAGCAAATTATTCTGAATCTGGCGAGCTACATCTAGTTCATCCCGCATCTGCTGAGCCTGTAACTGGGTGCGTTGGAGTAGTTTTGCCTGAGAAATCGCTAACGCTGCTTGTTTAGCAACGGCTTCTATCAGCTGGATATCTTCTTTATTCCAAGACCCTTCACTCCCTTGCTGGTAGAGACACAACACCCCTAAGATCTGTTGTTGGTCCGGTAGGGGAACGATCAAATGCACCGAATTCTGACCATCCCTTGTTTCTGGCCACGACTTAGTCTCGGGTTTATCTAATACCTGTTGTATCATCAAATCAGGATTAGGGATATGAGGTGTATTGCCATCCCCAGAAACCTTGTAGGTGAAACATTCTGGTGTGAGTTGGTTGAACTCTACCGGTCGCAGGATACAACCGGTAGCATCAAAGGCTTGACCCATGGTGGTCACTACCTTTTGCAGTAGACTACTATAATCTAGGGATTCTCGAATTGCCGTTGTCACCATATTGAACAATTCTTCCCGTCGTAAGGCCCGAGAAAGTTCCCTGGTTCTTTTTTTTAGCACTTGGTAAGTTTCCGCAGCTTGTCGCACCACTGCTTTTAGTTCCTCACCCTGCCAAGGCTTTGTGATGTACTTATAGACCTGACCTGAGTTAATTGCTGCCACCAAATCTTCTATATCTGTGTAGGCAGTCAACAGGATGCGAATTGTATCTGGAAAACGCTCTACTGTCCTGCTTAAGAATTCTGTTCCATTCATTCCCCCTAGGCGCTGATCTGAGATAATAATCGCCATCTCTCCTTCGGTGTCCAAAATATCTAAGGCGGTTATGGCATCATTAGCTCTGAAAACTTGAAATTTTCGGCGGAAGGTTCTGTAAAGTAGATCTAAGTTGTCAGACTCATCGTCTACTACCATCAATTTGAGTTTGTCTTGATTTCCCTGACTCATCACTAATTTTGCTTGGTAAGGGGAAAACCGAAAACTCCTGTGATTTTACCCACGGGCAGGAGGCTTTCCCCTTTGAGTTTAGCTTGGAGTTTCTGTATGTCCCTAGAGTCCACTGTTGGCGAAGTCGTCATTAAGCAAAACCTTGAACAGTTTCTCCTAGTGCTGTCGGTGTCTTTGAGTGTGGCAACCCTATCTAGGATTTTTTCCTGGTTCCGTAAAATTCCTTACACCCTATTACTGGTAATTGTCGGGTTAGGGTTGGCTTTTGTGGATGTCCGACTGGTTAACTTATCACCAGAACTGATTCTGGAAATTTTCCTACCCCCCCTACTCTTTGAAGCCGCTTGGAATATCCGCTGGCGGGACTTACGACGGGATTTGGTACCGGTGAGTCTATTTGCGATCGCTGGGGTAATTATTTCCGTAGTTGGCATTGCCTTTGCTATCAATCAGCTGACAGGACTACCCCTGACCATTGCTTTATTGGTTGGAGCTAGTCTTTCTGCAACTGACCCAGTTTCGGTTATTGCTCTATTTCGGGAATTGGGTGCGGATAAACGGCTGAAAACTCTGATGGAGGGGGAAAGCCTATTTAATGATGGGGTAGCAGTGGTTGCTTTTAGTTTATTAGTCGGACTACCCCTAGGACTAGAAGAATTTTCCATTGCCACTAGTGTTGCCCGTTTCTTAGGGTTTGTGGGGATTGGGATTGGCATCGGTTGCATCATTGGTTTTGGGATTTCCTACGCCACCCAACGCTTTGATTTACCCCTGGTGGAGCAATCCCTGACCTTGGTTTCTGCTTATGGCACTTATTTAATTGTGGAGGAACTAGGGGGATCCGGTGTGATTGGGGTAGTCACCGTTGGGGTGATCTTGGGCAATTTTGGCTCCCGGATTGGTATGAACCCCCGTACCCGGTTGATTGTGTCTGAGTTTTGGGACTTTTTAGCCTTTTTTGTGAACTCGATTGTCTTTCTACTGATTGGTGATCAAATAAAGATAGCTAGTTTAGGCCAAAATATCCACTTAATTGCGGTTACTATCTTGGCTGTACTACTGACGAGAGCGATCGCAATTTATGGTTTGGGCGCATTCAGCAATATCTTGGTCAACTCTCAAATTGGTTGGCGGGAACAAACTGTCCTATGGTGGGGTGGCTTGCGAGGTTCGGTTTCCATTGCTCTGGCCTTAAGTGTGCCAGTTGTGTTAGAAGGACGGCAAGATATTATCGAAACTGTGTTTGGCGTGGTACTGTTTACCCTGCTAGTCCAGGGGTTAACCACCCGATGGTTTCTCGAAAAGTTAAATTTAATTGGTGACCAACCCCTACGTCAGCAATATTCGGAAGTTCTTGCCCGTCGCATCGCCCTGAATCGGGTCAGAAATTATCTTGAGGAGGGCTTAAAGACCACAGAAATCGATTCCGACCTGTGGCGCTATCAAACCAAACTTATCGATACCCAACTGACAACGATTAACGATGAAATTGAGGAGTTACGGAGTAACAACCCTCAACTCCAAACCCTTGACCTTGAGCAACTTCAAGAAACCATGTTAGATATTGAAGCCGATACCTACGCCGAATTTATTCGTTCTGGACGGCTCAATGAAAACCTTTCGCCCATTATGCAGCAGGTACTTATTGAGGCAGATCAGAAAACCATTGATATTGAGGGTGTGAGCTAATTGTGGAATGATTAAAGGTAATTTAGAACAGTTTGGGGCGAGAGGGTCGCTAATTGGCAATTTAATTGAAGGCTTGCTGGCTCTAAGTACAGTAATTGTTTTTGTGTTTAGCACCTGGCCTGTGGTAATGGGAATTTAGCAACTTGTTAGTAAAGATGATCGAGCATATTGTTTTGTTCAAGTGGAAAGAAGACGCTTCACCGGATGCGATCGCATTGGCTATAAATGGAATCCTGGCCCTGAAAGACCAAATTCCTGGGATTGTAGAACTTTCCTGTGGAGAGAACTTTTCCCCCCTCAGGTCTCAGGGATTTCAGCATGCTTTGAGAGTGCAACTTCTCGATTGCGACGCTCTGAGTACCTATGCCGATCACCCAGTCCACCAGGCAGTAATCGAGAAGTATATCAAACCTATCCTAGGAGACATCATCGCAGTGGATTACGAAGTTTAGTAGCCTCAAGGATAGAGCACAGGAACTGAGGGGGTGACCGGGTGTGGGGTGACTCATAAGGGTAGGTTTTTTAGAAAGGGGCGAGTAGGTACTTTGATTACGTATAAATTCCTCAAAATATGTATCAAAATACACAATATTTTCCGGGATAATTCTCCCCATTTCCCGCTTTTCCCGATTCCCGACTCCCGATTCCCGACTCCCGATTCCCGACTCCCGACCCAAATGTAAAAAACCTACCCCTGTGAGGTGTGGGGTGACCGGGTAGCTGTACACATAAATCCAGAAGCGATGCAGAGGTGCGACCCGTGGCGAATTTAATTCGCCTACGGAAAACGCACCATTACGGTCTTGAGGGAAATCCCCATGAGCAAGTGCATTAAGACAATGATTGCCTTAGTTCCAAAAAAAGTTTTCCCTACACCCTAAACCCTACACCCTAAACCCTACACCCTAAACCCTACACCCTAAACCCAGTAAGGCTAACAAGGTAGCTTGTCAACCCATCAGTTATTAGTCTTTGGGTGGTATGTCTCCTGCCTGCTGAGCTTTTTTAATCGCTCGTTTGAGAATTAGTACTGCCATTTGGGACAAGGAGCGCTCCTCGGCATCTGCCAATCGTTGAAGCGCTTCTTTGTCTTTTTCTTCCATATAGAGGGTTACGGTTACTTTAGCCATATGATTAACAATAATTTTTACTCTAGGTTTTTACCCAAATAAACATAAATTAACACAAATAAAAAGAAACTATATGTTATTCCATAAATTGTAATGGAAAGCTTTCTGCACACCCAATCGATAGGTAGCTTTCCCCCTAATATCAAGTCTGGTTGAATACCCATAATTAAGGGAGCCGGGCGCAGGGAGGGTGGGAAGTGTGGGAAGTGTGGGGAGATGGGGAGATGGGGAGATGGGGAGATGAGGGGTGATGGATGATCAGACGGGAAGCTTTGACAAGTGTTATACTTAGTGTTATAGTTAAAAAGATTGCTGGTGTAGCTCAGTTGGTAGAGCAGCTGATTTGTAATCAGCTGGTCGCGGGTTCGAATCCTGTCACCAGCTTATCAAAAATAGTTATGTGTGGCGTTTGTGATAGCTATGAGGTAAACAGATTTTTTTACCTATTCCCTCTTACCTGCTCCCTACTCCCTGCTCCCTGCTCCCTAAAACCCAGGACTCTGTACCTCACCCAAATCAGAATTGCTATAAAACAACTAGGAATTTCTAGTAACTTCGGGCGTTATCAGCACCCCTTAATTCTGTATTTCCAACTGTTCTAGGTCACCAGGGGTATTGCAGTTAAAAAATAGCCTAGTGTCACTGACTAGCAACTCCTGTACTGGATGCTGGGCCAACCAACGCTGAAATGACCGTCCCCCTTGATTGATAAACTCAGTGAGACTCGGTAGACACTGGCGTCGGTAAAAACCGCACAGGGGTTCCCAGCCCTTGGGGTTCCTTGGCAATAGTGCTATCGCGTAGCGTGACCTTTGGTCAATCGCATTTTCCCGAGTCTGCTCCAACTGCTTGAGCCAACCTTGCACAACCTCTGCTCTTAATTGGGGTAAATCACAAGCCAGTAACAGTACCCAATCTGTTTCAACATGAGCTAATCCTTGAGCAAATCCTACCAAAGGACCATGAGGTGTGGTCTCTTCTGGTAACGGCACTTCCCGAATGACACGACAAGTCTCAGGTAAGATATCCACGTATCGTTCTGGCCAGGGAGTGACGATATAGACTTGACCAGAGACTTGACCAGAGACTTGAGCAATACAGCTGAGGGCAACATCAGAAACTCTGCGCAGTAACGGGACACCCTCAACCAGAATCAAGGCTTTATCCCTACCCATACGAGAGCTTAGCCCTCCTGCAAGGACAATCCCTGAGAGGGCTAAGTCGTAATTAGTATTTGGTATAGCGCTGCCCATGGCTTGGTCAGGAACAGACAAGAATTCCAGAACGTAGACTCGGAGACTCCTCAAAAAAGATTGCCCCTCGTCCCTTTAGGTCATCCTTGATATCCTTAGAAATTCCGAAGTTATCTCCAAACTGAGTACTGTCTACTCGAGATACTCTTAAACCGTCATTAATCGGGATAATCCGGTATAAAACGGTCAAGGTGCAATTTATTGTTGCCTGAGGGAGGAGTGGTAGTCAGCAATTGGAGTTAAGCCTTCCACTCATCTTTCTAGG
>NZ_JAAHHZ010000075.1:0-33802 GCF_010672005.1 Moorena sp. SIO4A5
CTGGAGGACAACAACAACGGGTTGCTATTGCTCGGGCATTGATTACTCATCCTAGTTTGGTGATTTGTGATGAACCAGTGAGTATGCTGGATGCTAGTGTCCAAACTCAAGTATTAGAATTAATGTTGGAGTTGAAAGAAGCGTTTAATCTTACCTATTTGTTTATTACTCATGACCTCTGGGTAGCACGATTTTTCTGTGATGGAATCGCTGTGATGAACAAAGGTCAGATTGTTGAAAAGAAACCAACTCATGACCTGTTTACTAATCCTGAGCATCCTTACACTAGAACTTTGCTAGAGGCAGCTCCATTGTTAGACAAACAAAGGTAATTTCTGAGCATTCAGCTGTCAGCTATCAGCTATCAGCTATCAGTTTATGCGCTACGCCCACGCTACGCGAACAGTTATCAGCTGATAGCTGACCGATGCTTCACAGGCTGGAAGCCTGTTCCACAAAGCTGACCGCTGACCGCTGACCGCTGATAGCTTACTAAAGGATTTCAATAGTTTGAGCAGTCATAGCAGACTTACTGGAACCAGAACTCTGACCTTTAATCCGAACCTTCTGATCAGGACTTAATTTTCCTGGGTCAACAGTTTCTCCTTGACGAGTGATTTTGGTATCGGAAAGAAGTTGTACACTATAGGAACCAGACTTCGTCTCTACCTTTAACTGTAGAGGGAAGCTTTCCATAACTGCGACAATTTTACCTTCGATAATCATTTGTTCATCAGTTGACCTTTCTATTGGATTATTATCTGGATTATTACCCTGATTGTTTTCCGATGGAACGTCTGGTTGCGGAGCGCTACAAGCGGAAAAGAGCAGGCTTAATCCAATCAGACTGCTCAAACCAAAATACTTAAAACGAATTTGTAGTTTAGTAGTCATCTGACAGTTTTGTCCTTTGTTAGTTTACCTTTGGGATTGGTAATAGGTAATAAAATCATAGTGAATCGTCAACGACCAATTACCAATTACCAATTACCAATTACCCATTACCCATTACCCATTACCCGCTCAGGGATATGATGATTAGTCCCGGACATATTAGACATTTTTCCAAGCCGACATATTATCAAACACAGACTTAGTGATGCGGACAGCACTGTTAGGACAGCCACCATAGCCGTGAATTCCCACTACATGGTGTTGACCATCTTGCAAGCGCCAGACTGGGCTACCGCTTTGACCGCCATAGGTATCGAGCATATAGGAGAGCTTGCGACCACTGATTCTGGTAATTCGACCAGCATTGAACCATTGTGTGCCAAATGGTTTGTCACCAGCGTAGCCAGAGTTATTTATCAGTAGATTTGTGAGTAAGTCGTCGGATAGATTGGCAAATCCGAACCAGCCGACTCGGTTCCCTAGGGTGTCATCCGGTAGAATAATTGCTCCGTAGTCGAAATCATCATCTTGTTCTTGTGTCCAGCCTTTTACACTGCGGAAGGATGTGCTAACTTGGGAGCCCAAGGGAGCTTCGTTTTCATCAATACCAGGAAAGACCTCAATTTTCCTGGCCCAACCACCAGCACTATGGCTATAGACGCAGTGTCCAGAAGTCATTACTGTCCGTGGTCCAATAAACCAGCCAGTACACAGAGACCGCCTCCCATTAGCTTTGGTAATGATTAACTGGCAAATCCATCGCCAGGGCATACTAGTAAGTGAAGAAATGCGGATGCGGTCGTCACTACCACATACTGACTCCGGCCTTTGGAATTCTCCAGCACCAGCATCTGGAAGATTTTCCATATCCTCTGTGACCAACATTCTTTCCTGGAAATCAAAACCCTCATTAAGGGCTCGGGATTTATTGAATTTGGGTACTGGTTCGATTTCACCGCGACCCATCATTCCCTCAAATTGGTCTTCGATATCTATTGACTGGGATTGAGTTTCGCTGGAAGTGATTTCATGGAGCTGCTGATCCTCCCGTTCTATTTCCTTTGCTTGGTTGCTTTGATTGGAAACTATTTCAGTTTCTGACATAACCATTATCCTTACAATTAATTACTAACAAGAACTCAATTGAATGTTCTTTCCATGTACATAATCGCAAGGTTGCAGTAGGCTTGACAGTACCCGAAAGGGTACTTATAGCGCTACGCGCAAGTCAGAAGGAACGAAGTCAGAAGTCAAAAGTAAGCGATTACTTACGTTTCGGAGTTTAGGAATGTCCTAATCTGAATGGGGCTATATAGTCAATTGTTTAATCAAGGAAAACTTAGGTATTTAACTCAGGGACGGGAGTACATCAGTTATCCTGAACAACCCAACCCTCAAGAACGTGATAGCTGATTGCTGATTTTAGCTAAAATTTGGCATGATAGATGTTTTTCGCCTTTGATACCACAAAGAAGACCTTGATTCCTTATTATAAATAACTTTTTTTCTTTATAATAAGCGCATATTTGTATTTTTCTTTACAACTTAACTATAACACATTAGGGCATCAACACCTACAGCTTAACAATTTGTAAATACATCCCCTATATCCCCTATATCCTTAGATAAGCCCTGTGAGAATAAGAATCACGTACAGCGAGCGAACCTGAATGGCCACGTAATCGATAAACTACTAGATGAACGACTGGCATTGGTCGCCAGCTCTTGGGTAACAGGTGTTTCTGAACCTTGGCTATAACCTGAAGTCAATCAAACGCCTAAGTAAGTCATCCAAGTACATCTTTAGTTTTGGATTTTTAAGAGCTTCTCACAAGCTATACCGTCTTGATCACCATCAAGGTTGTGAATATCCCCGGGATAGGTTTCCAGTAATAATTGAGCTTGTCTTTGACTTTGAAAATCCGCGCAATTACAAGTATCACCTGTACCCACAACACAAGGTGGTATTTCAGGACAGGTTTCATTTTCAAGTCCAATGGAACATAGTGCTCTCTGTCCTGAAGAGCTAAATACAAAAGTCAAAATTGATACTATTAAAGCCAAGGCAGCGATAACATCAGATCGCTCCCATTTGTGACTGTTATTTTTATTATCAGTATGGATCATGATTACATGATTCAAGTTCTCAGTTCAAGTTTCATTGACCATAGATTAGATTCTTCTAACTCCTTGTGTCAAGCCTAATTGAGATGCTCTTACCCTTCATACTTCATAATTGATACTTAACCCTTCATAATTGATACTTAACCTTTCATAATTGATACTTGATACTTGATGCCTTGTTCATTCTTCTTACTTTAACAACTGGGATTCCCAATCCTGACTAGTATCCAACCTAATCACCAACGATTGTTCCTCTTCTGTAAACCCTTCAAATCCAGCCTGTTGACCTTTAAGCAAATCAACCGTAGCATCAGACACATCCCCACGACGAGAGAATAAGCGATTGGCCGTAGGCCACGCTACGCGAACGCATAACACAGCTTCTGGTGCGCAGAGCGTAAATATTTTGTATCGGTAACTGGTAGCGGTTGGCTTTTGCGATCGCTAATTATCGGAAAGCCAGTGGGTCATACTTAGCATGTGACATACTCCCGGCGCTGAACTTGGTTACAGCGCGGGCTTCTTAATTTCACAATTAATACTTTCTGTCCCGCGCCACTTGTCTAGGATTTCTCCCCCGATCGCCCGACTTGACAGACTGTTTCCTTGGGAGCATGTCAATTATGCAGCAACATTAGTACGCTTATCTGGGGAATGGGGAATGGGGAATGGGGAATGGTGATGGGTAATGGGTAATGGGTAATAGGTAATAGGGGGAGCATAAGGAAAAAATCCTGTGTACCTTATTACTATGAGAAACCCTTTAATTAAATAAACAGTAAACTTGCAACTGTTAACAAATAGCAATTAATTAACAGTTGCAAGTTAAATGATCAAAAGCTGCGAATTAAATATAGCAATTTTGATCACGAGTGAGGTACACAGAATTTTTTTCGACTCCGCCCCTCCCCACGCCCGGATCTAGCACTCCCCATACTCTTACTCCTACTCCCTACTCCCTACTCCCTACTCCCTGCTCCCTAAAACCCAAGAAGAAAGTACCTAACCCAATTGAAAACTGCGTTTGCACAATAGCTTAATCGCTACCAACAACTTCCTTGACCGACTCAGCCTGAGATCCCTCCAGACGCGGACCATGAACTTGTACTACTTTTGAAGCAAAATAGTTTCCCCAACGTGCCGCTTGCTTAGTGGTCAAACCATTGGTGAGTCCAAACAACACACCACCGGCAAACGCATCACCAGCTCCTACCGTATCCACGGCCTTAGCTGGGAATCCAGGCACCTGGAAAATTGTTTTATTTTCCACCACTAAACAACCATTAGGGCCATCAGTGATAAAAGCTGTATCCACTAACTCGCCTATTTTACCAGCACAATCAGACAAGGATTCCACTCCACAGAAGTGGCGTGCTTCTGCCGCGTTACAGAAGACCACATCACAATAATCTGTAATCAAGTTACGGAAATCATCAGCAAAATTCTCTACTAGAAAGAAGTCGGAAAAGGTAAAAGCACTCTTTACTCCTTTAAGCTTGGACTGTTCCATCGCCTCAATACAAGCTTTGCGAGTGTCATCTCCCGTCCAGAGATAGCCCTCAACGTAGCTATATTTGCATTGGCTGAGTCGTTCCACATCAATATCAGTAGGAGCCAAAGTAGTAGACACTCCCAGATGAGTACACATAGTACGCTCAGCATCAGGCGTAGTTAGAACCACACAGGTACCAGTTGGACCACTAGATAGCTCAGCTGGATGCACATCAAAGTGAATCCCTGCCTCCAATAGGTCTTGTCGGTAAAATTCCCCATTGGTATCTCTAGAGACCTTACCGGAATAGAAGCCTTTACCACCACTTTGAGCGATCGCAATCATAGTATTAGCAGCCGAGCCTCCTGAGCTCAGTTCCACAGACACATGCTGATGCTCAAGATTCTGTAGAATCATAGCCTGCTTTTGGGCATCCATCAACGTCATTGCCCCTCGATTCAGGTCATGTTCCCGGATAAAATCATCATCCACCAGTGCCAGAATATCGACTAAAGCATTTCCGACACCAAAGACATCAATAGGTCTTGACTGTTGAGAGTTTTCTGTCATTTTCTTCCAATCCAACTAATCATTCACAAAAAATCCAGGGAAATTTTAACTCTCCCCTGGCTTAATCAGACAAATATAACCAACCTATCATTGCTTTCTAAAGTAATGATATTGTTTTCGGTTCAATACTTATCATGGAACATTATTCGTCAATTTAAAATTGAACATTGAAAATTCTTAGTGAAAATTATCAGTGGTCAATCGGCAATTAACAAAATATGATTTAAGGTAGGGAGCATGTCAACTTTGTAATTAGGTACATAGATCCCCCCTAACCCCCCTTAAAAAAGCTGTTTCATTCTCGCCAAAAATAGATGGGGAGATGGGGAGATGGGGAGATGGGGAGATGGGGAGATGGGGACCCACCCCTAACCCCGACCAGGAGGGGAATAAGGAGCGCGAATAGTCGTGATTTTGGCCAAATTTATCTAACCATACTCAAAAGCCGAATCACGAATTGTTAGTCATTTGAGTTGATTGAAGCCGGCTAATTAGTCAGATTTTAATGACTAAATTTGGGGATTTTTCGGAAAATTTTGAGCTATTTCCCTATCCCCTCCTGGTCGGGGTTAGGGGTGGGTTCCCCCTATCCCCCTATCTCCTTTTCTCGTTAACTTATTTTTCTTTGAAACAGCCCTACCTTAAAAAAGGGGGGAATTAGATTTAAAATTCCCCCTTATTAAGGGAAACGGGGGATCTGAATCAGGGATTAACAAAACTGACATGCACCCTTTAAGGTAAGCTATCAGCCAACGGCTGATAGCTTAATGCTTACCTGTATTGTGCAACGCTTTATTTAGAGGTGATAGCAAGAACACTTAATTTAGGATCATCCATAACCTGGATCCCTTCTGGCAAGACTAACTCGTTAATGTAGAACATCTTACCCTGTTCCAAATTTGATATATCAATATCAATGGTTTCGGGAATTTTATCTGGGGGACATTGCACTTTCACTGTTGTAAGCCTTTGCTGCAAAATTCCACCTTGCTTAACTCCCACGGATTCTCCCACTAGCTTCAGAGGTACAACAACCTCTACTTTATTTTGAGAAGCCACCGAAAAAAAACTGAGGTGGTAAAGGGAATTTTTCCAAGGATGAGATTGTATTTCCCGCAGGAGCACTGGACCATTCCAGGAAAGGTCAGGAATAGAGAGCTCGATCAGGGTATTATTAACCGAGGCTGTTTTAAGCAAGTCTTCTGCTGCTTTAGCCGTCATAGTTAAGGATACAGATTCTGCACCATTGTGACCGTAAAGTACGGTGGGAATCAAGCCAGAACGGCGTAAGGCTCTCGGCTTACTACCTTCTGGTCGCTTTTGACATTCTACAGTAACATTCATCGCTAGGAATTTAACTCTTCGAGATAATATAGCCAATTTAATGGCGATTACTGGTCAGCTACCGGTCGATTCCGCCACCGAGGGGGGTGCTGACCTCAATGGTGAGTCAGGGTTTTTAATCGAATCGGAAACTACTGAAATTCAAACTCTCCGACTGACGCCTTGACGCCCTGACACCCTGACCCCCTCAAACTCCCGAAGTTATCGGTGTACCGCTAGCATCCAATAGTGCTCGCTTTGGACCGTGGATTGGGTCTTCCACAATAATTGTCTGGTCACGGCTGGCTCCTAAGGAAACCACAGCAATAGGAACTTTCATCAGTTCTGCCAGGAATTTAAGATAATCCAAGGCTTCGGTGGGTAAATCCTCTAAAGACCGACATTCAGCAGTAGATGTTTGCCAACCGGATAGGGTTTTGTAAACGGGCTGGCATCGGGAAAACACGCTAGTACTGCTAGGAAATTCCTGACTGATTTCACCGTCAATTTCATAGGCGACGCACACCTTAATTTCTTCAAAGGTATCGAGTACATCCAGTTTGGTGATCGCTAGACAGTCAAGACCATTAATCCGAACAGCATAGCGACCAATGACGGCATCAAACCAGCCACAACGGCGGCGGCGACCGGTGGTTGTCCCAAATTCTGATCCTAGCTCACAAAGTAACTCTCCTTCTCGAGTGTGAATCTCTGTGGGAAACGGTCCTTCTCCGACTCTGGTTGTGTAAGCTTTTGCCACACCAATCACCCGATCAATCATTGTCGGTCCTACACCAGCACCCACACAAGCTCCACCAGCAACCGGATTGGAAGAGGTTACATAGGGGTACGTCCCATGATCTAAATCTAGCAGTGTCCCTTGAGCGCCTTCAAACAGAATATTGCGTTTTTGCTCAATCGCCTCATAAATCTTCAAGGAACTATCGACCACATAGGAGCCTAGCCGTTCAGCATACTCCTGGTATTGCTTGATCACAACTGCTGGGTCTAACGGCGGTAGATTATAGAGCTTCTCTAAAATAGCGTTCTTATAATTAATCGTCCAGGTTAACTTTTCTACCAATACTTCCGGATCCATCAGGTCAATGATCCGAATACCAGCACGCTCTGATTTATCCGCATAGGTCGGACCAATGCCACGACCAGTGGTACCAATTTTCTGCCTACCCCGGCGCTCTTCCGATGCTTGGTCAATCAATCGATGATAAGGCATCGTGACATGGGCTATGTCTGAAATCAGCAGATTTTTAGTGGAAATGCCCAGTGCTTCAAGTTGGTCAAGTTCGGCAATTAAAACTTCTGGGTCAATAACTGTACCGGAACCAATAATACACTCTGTATCCGGATACAAAATTCCAGAAGGAATCAGATGCAGTTTGAACGTTTGACCTTGAACAACAACCGTATGCCCAGCATTGACGCCCCCCTGGTAACGGACGACTACATCTGCTGAACGACTCAGCAGATCTGTTATTTTGCCTTTTCCTTCATCGCCCCACTGGGCACCAATTACAACAACGTTAGCCAAGGGTTTATTTTGAATGCTAAAGTTTATCCACCTGATAATTATGAACAGTGGTTGTGACTGCTGTCAACTTTACTGTTGCTGATCTACGCAGAAACTGGAGGAACGAGAGGAACGATAGTAACATAAGTTAGTCTTGACGTAGAATCGCCACTCCAATCTCTTTTAGACTTTACCTATGTACTCTTATCAGTCATTTTTAACAAAAAACTACTTCTACAATGAAAATTTTGTTAGTGGAAGATGATATTCTCCTTGCTGAAAATTTATCCGAAGCCCTCACCAACCAACGTTACGTGGTTGATCTGGTTACCAATGGGGAAGTTGCTTGCCAGCAATCCCAAATGCTTGATTATGACTTGATGGTGCTAGATCTGACTCTGCCCAAGCTTGATGGCTTTGGTGTTTGTCGAAAATTGCGAGCCCAAGGCAATCAAATCCCGATTCTAATGTTGACGGGTCGCGATAACACTAATGATAAAGTCAAGGGTCTAGATGCAGGGGCTGATGATTATCTAGTTAAGCCAGTTGACTTACCAGAATTATTCGCTCGGATTCGGGCTCTGCTGCGCCGAGGTCAATCTATCGCACCACCAGTACTTCAGTGGGGCGATTTGCGTCTTGACCCGAGTACCTATGAAGTAAGCTATGAGCACCAACTTATCCACTTTACCCGTAAGGAGTATAGTTTACTCGAATTTTTCCTGCGCAACGGTCGGCGGGTACTGACTCGTAGTGTAATTATCGAGCACGTCTGGTCTTTTGAAAACCCTCCCGAAGAGGAGACGGTCAACGCTTACATCAAAAGTTTGAGGCGCAAACTGAGATTAGCTGGCGCACCCAGAGATTTGATTGAAACCGTTCACAGTGTGGGATATCGCCTTAAACAGTTAACTCCTGAACCAGTTAAACAGTTAACTCCTGAACCAGAGGAGTAACAGTAATGATTTTTTCCTCTGGCTTGAGTTGGGCAATGGGATCGCCTGTGCCATCTTTTCCCCAAATCGGAACCGATTCCATTGCTAAACGCTTACCGCCAACGGAAGTGACTACCATGACCTCATTGGCGATGGAATCGGTGACCATGCTGACCAAAGCATCTTTAGCGGTCTTAAACTGTAGCGCTTGAGTTCCCAGGTCTCCCCGATTAGCCAACCTGATCGCCTGCGCGGGGAGGCGCTTTCCATACCCCTGCTCAGACACCAGTAAGAGGTTTTCCTCTTCCCCTAAAACAACACAGCCAACCAGCTTTTCTTTACCCTTTAGCCGCAAGGCTTGATTTCCTTGAGCACTGCGTCCCATAATCGGTAACTGTTTGTCATTAATCTCAAAGCGCAACAGCCGTCCATTGCTGGTTGCTACCACCACTTGTGTAGCTGTAGTAGTAGATAGGTTAGCATACTGTAGCTGATCCTCATTTCTGAACTTGGTAAGCAACATACCACGGTTCGTTAGTTTGGTCAACTCAGACACTGATACACGCTTAATTTTACCTTGGTGAGTCAGCAAAACTAGGGTGAAGTTTTCTAAGTCATCTGGCACCCTAAAGTGAGCCACAACTGTTTCTGATTGAACCGAAGTTGGCAGCAACTTTACCAAGGGAATGCCCTGCTTGCGTCCAGCTGCTGGTGGAATATCTCTAATTTTGACTGGGTAGGCTTTGCCAGAAGCAGTGATTACCATTAATTCTTGTGTAGTGAGCGACAGCTGAGCCTCAACTACAAAGTCCTCCCCTTGTTTAATTGACTTCGGTAATTTTGGCTGTGTTGTGGCACTTTGCCGCTGTATATACCCTTGGTAGGTAAATTCTAGAAGTGTTTGTTCTGGCTCAGTTGGAGCATTAGGTAGGGTATCAGGAGTTTTTTGGGGTTGAGCAGATTTCTTACTCTTGTGTTGAGGAGCTATCGGTTGTTCTTGCTGTTCTTCAGTGGAAGCAATAGAGTTGATTAGGGTACGGCGAGGATCACCGTACTTCCGTTTAAGCGATCGCAAATCTTTCTTCAGGGCTTTGAGCAATTCCCGCCGATCATTGAGTAATTGTTGCAGCTGTTCCAGGCGCTGGGAAAGTTCCTCACGCTCGGTCTCTAACTTTTCTCGTTCTAAGCCAGTTAGCCGTCGCATGGGCATGGCCAGAATTGCGTCAGCCTGGATTTCACTTAAGTTTAACTGGTTTTGCAGGGAAAGCTTAGCGGTGGTACCATCAGGAGCATTTCTGAGAATGTCAATCATGGCATCCAGCTGATTGAGGCTAGCCAGTAACCCGTCTACCAGGTGAAGACGTCTTTCTTTCTGGGACTGCTCATAGGTATATTGGCGGGTTAGAGTCTGTTCTCGGAAGCTAATAAATGATTCTAACAACTGCCGCAGGGTAAGTTGTCGGGGTTGTCCATCTACCAAGGTCAGCAGGATAGCACCAAAGTTTGTTTGCAGGGGAGTTTGCTTATACAACTGCTGGAGAACCACTGATGGCTGAGCATCTCGTTTGAGTTCCACCACCACCCGCATCCCTTCGCGATCGCTTTCATCTCGGATATCGCTAATCCCTTCTATACGCCCTTGATTGACCAAAGCTGCCACTTTTTCAATCCAGGCGGCTTTATGGACCTGATAGGGCAACTCACTCACTACAATTGCCCTGCGTTGCCCCCGTTTCCCTCGACCGACTTGAATGGTTTCAAGCTTGGTGATGCCTCGAATGGGTATACTGCCACGACCGGTAGTATAGGCATCCCGAATCCCCTCAGCTGCCACAATTTCCCCCCCAGTGGGAAAATCGGGTCCGGGAATTAATTTCCAGAGTTTTTCATCTGCTAAATCGGGACGGTCAATCAGAGCAATCAAGCCATCTACTATCTCTACCAAATTGTGAGGAGGAATATTGGTTGCCATGCCCACAGCAATGCCAGAGCAACCATTGAGCAACAAGATTGGTAATTGTGCCGGGAGTACCACTGGCTCTTGCTGGGAGCTATCAAAGTTGTCGATAAAATCAACCGTTGCTTCCCCAATTTCTGACAATAGGGCTTGAGCGCCCACGGGAGAAAGTCGGGTTTCAGTGTAACGCATGGCTGCTGGTGGATCATTATCCACCGAACCAAAATTGCCATGACCGTCCAGGAGGGGATAGCGGGTGGAAAAGTCCTGGACTAACCGCACCATCGCTTCATACACCGCTTGGTCACCGTGGGGGTGATATTTACCCAACACATCCCCAACCACACGAGCACATTTCCGGTATGGTCGATCTGGGGTTAACCCTAATTCGTGCATCGCATATAGGATACGTCGATGTACGGGCTTAAGCCCATCACGGACATCAGGTAAAGCACGCCCCACAATCACACTCATGGCATATTCAAGATATGACCGTTGCATCTCCAAATGTAGGGCTGTGGGAATGACATTACTGTTTCCCATTAGGTTCAGCTGTTTTGCCATCAAAAATCCTCCAAGGAATTGACCACAGGGTGTTGGGGTTTAGGGTATAGGGAAATTGCACGCTCGTTAAGGCTACGGTACTCGAAAAGATCGCAAAGATCAGCACAAGAGAATTTCTTCTTGAGCTATCAGCTATCAGCTATCAGCTATCAGCTCTCAGCTCTCAGCTCTCAGCTCTCAGCTATCAGCTCTCAGCTATCAGCTATCAGCTCTCAGCTCTCAGCTATTGAATAAAATAAGCTGACGGCTGACGGCTGAATGCTTACATAAAATCTGAGCATCTGGTTCCAAAGCCGATTTCCCGCCTTAAGATAGTGGTGGGTTTTGCCAAGCATAACTATGGGCACGACTCAAAGAAATAGGCTCAAGGAAAACCCAGCCAGAAGCTTCGCTTCTAACAAGTCGTTGTGCCCACTGTCCCCAAGACACTATAATCTAGGTTTGGATGCAGTTAGGGAAGGCTTTTTCCTGGAGCGTCAGCTTGCCTGGTAAAAAGCCGCCTATCACCTGTATCAGTCCCATGAACATTACTAGTTAGCTAAGCATTTGGGGAAAGTAGACTTGAGAAGATGACATCTTGCATTTGAAATAGCAACATGACCGATTCCCTGTCAAACTTATGATCAAATGACACTTTTGCCAAAAATGACACTCTTGATCCAAGACCCATGAAAACCGTTCTGATTGTCGAAGATGATCCGATTAATGCTCGTGTTTTTTCCAAGATTCTCAGTAAGCGGGGCGGTTTGAATGTAAAGCATACTGAAGATGTAGAAGAAGTAATGCAGATAGCCCAAGCTGGGGAGGCAGACATTATCTTGATGGATGTTTCCCTAGCTCATAGTGTTTATCAGGGTAAATCAGTAGACGGCATTAAGATTACCCAAATGCTTAAGGCTGATGCTGAAACGTCCCAACTGCCGATTATTCTGGTCACTGCTCATGCGATGGAAGGGGATCGAGAAAACTTCCTTAAGCAAAGTGGTGCCGATGACTACATCTCCAAACCTGTTGTTGACCATCAACAGTTTGTTAATCAGATCATCGCTCTATTGCCCCAGGACAATTAAATTCCTTTCTTGAAAATTGCCAATCTTAAACCACCCCCCTTGAGATGATTGCCCATATTTGGTTGCGATCCCTCCCCTATTGGCAATTGATGGAGATCAAGCACTGTTTTTAGGAGTCACCCATGACAGGTGGAGTTGGGCTGCTTAGGGTAGACCTTGACTCTGGATAATGGTGGCTTGGATTCTGGGATTTTCCAGAAACTTTTCGGTTTCAGAAAGCAGGCGCTTACCCCACAGGTTTTCCTTAAGAAACTCTAAGTTAGCATAGCGGCTATCTAGGCGGATTGCCGCTTCTCCCATTAATAGTGCCTTTTCGATATCCCCTTGGGCATACAGAGCCACAGCGATCGCAAGTTGAGGTTCTGCGGCCTCTTTATCAATCCCTATCGCTGCTTCCCATTGTTTAATGGCACTCTCCACATCCCCTTGTTCATAGTTCACCAACCCAATGTTGTTGATGGCTGGCCAAAAGTTTTTGTCTTGGGCAACAGCTTTGTTGTAAGCATCGATGGCTTCAGTATACTGATTCAGCATATAGTAAGAGTTACCCAAGTCAAACAGGGCTTCTGGCACATCGGGCTTGAGTTTTAAACCCGCTTTCAACTGAGCGATCGCTTTTCTATATTCAGTTTTTTGAAAATAGGCTGACCCCAAGGTGAACAGCACTCCAGCCTCTTCTGGTGCCAGAGAGAAAGACTTTTGCAAGGCTTCAATGCCTTGATCCAACTCCTGGGACTGTACGTACAACGTTCCCAAGATAAACCAGGTTTGATAGATGTTGGGGGCAAGTTGAGTGGCTAACTTGGCCTTAGGCAGGGCCAGGTCGTATTGTTGAAAGCGGACTAACTGAATGGCCTCCTGAGCCAGAGTTAAGCCCTGCTGTTCGAGTTCCTCTGAATCCAATTTTAGGGTATAGGGAATGAGTGCTTGTCCAGCAACTGGTGCTGACCAACTCATCAAACCCATCAGAACAAGAATAGATAGTAATGGAATAGATTTAGGCACGGTACAGCCTCAAAGAACAATTAGCTTAATGTGAATCTACAGGTTAGGCAACTACTGAGAGTAATCCCGGAAGGGTATAGCTCTAGCTTTACTCATCACGATAGGACTTTCCTGCTTCATCTGTCATCCTAGAGGATCCGAGCAAGGGACGTGTGGGGGGGTCGGGAGTCGGGAGTCGGGAGTCGGGAGTCGGGAGTCGGGGGAGTAGGTTGATTTGGGTGGAACAGGCAAGATGCCTATTCCACTAAGATGCCCATTCCACTAAGATGCTCATTTCACCAAGATGCCCATTTCACAAAACTATTCAAATCATCCCGCATTTAGGCAATGCCCAATTTTGCCATTGCTGAATCAAAGAAGGAAATTCTTTCAGCAAAGTTTTTAAGTATAAATACTTGTTGTTGCAGTTAACCAGTGATGCCACATCACTTTTCTAGAGGAAATATTAAAATAGATTTGTTGGGTCAGGGATAATATAGCGCGTTCATCGGACTTATGAGGTACAGTCTTTTTTTACGCTGATTACCTTAAAAGCCTATTGCCTTCAAACCATCAGCTTTGTAACTCACCCAAATAACAATTGCTATATGAGCGAAGATAGTATTCCAAAGCGCTTCCGAAAAAAAATCCAACAAGCCAGGGAAAAAAACCTTGAAATACTAAATTTGAGTAATTTTTATTGCTTACTCAAACTGACCAATATTCCAGAGGAAGTTTTTGAAATAAAACCAATTAAAGTCTTAAATTTAAGCTATAACGAAATAAATAATATTCCAGAATCTCTTGGGAATCTATCCAATTTAAACAGGCTAGATTTAGCGGATAATCAACTAACCAACCTCCCGGAATCTCTTGGTAATCTATCCAATTTAACGGAGCTAAATTTAGGGAATAATCAACTAACCAACCTCCCGGAATCTCTTGGTAATCTATCCAATTTAACCAGTCTAACTTTAGGGAATAATCAACTAACCAACCTCCCGGAGTCTCTTGGTAATCTCTCCAATTTAACCAGGTTCAATTTATGGTTTAATCAACTAACCAAGCTGCCGGAATTTCTTGGTAATTTTCAAAAGTTAACCAGGTTATATTTATCGAGTAATCAACTAACCAACCTGCCGGAATCTCTTGGGAATCTATCCAATTTAACCGAACTATATTTAAGGAATAATCAACTAACCAAACTGCCGGAATCTCTTGGGAATCTATCCAATTTAACCGAGCTAGATTTAGCATATAATCAACTAACCAAACTGCCAGACTCTCTTGGAAATCTCTCCAATTTAACCACGCTATATTTATCGGGCAATCAACTAACCAAACTGCCAGACTCTCTTGGAAATCTCTCCAATTTAACCACGCTATATTTATCGGGTAATCCCCTGGTTGTGCCACCACCAGAAGTTGTCAGTAAAGGGGTAGATGCCATTAAACAATATTTGCGGCAATTAAGGGAAGAAGGAGAAGCTTATATCTATGAAGCTAAGTTGTTGATTGTCGGTGAGCCAGGAGCAGGTAAAACCAGTTTAGCTCAAAAAATTCAAGACCCCCAATACCAACTCCAAGAAACTGAATTGTCTACGGAAGGAATTGATGTTATTAAATGGAGTTTCCCTCTAGATCAGGAACGAGACTTTAAAATCAATATTTGGGATTTTGGCGGCCAAGAAATTTATCATGCTACCCATCAGTTTTTTTTAAGTAAACGTTCTCTCTATACTTTAGTGGCGGATAGTCGGAAAGAAGATACGGATTTTTATTATTGGCTCAATAGTGTAGAACAATTTAGTGACAATAGCCCCCTGTTGATTATTAAAAACGAGAAACAAGACCGCCAAAGGGAAATTAACGAAAGCGCTTTGCGAGGACAATTTACCAATCTCGAAAAAACTCTGGCTACTAACCTCGAAACTAACCGAGGCTTAGCAGAGATTATCACTGCTATTCAATATCACATTCAAAATTTACCTCACGTGGGACAACCATTACCGAAAACTTGGGTAAATGTTCGTCAAGCCTTAGAAAACGATTCCCGGGATTATATATCTCTTCAGGAATATCTAGATATCTGTGAAACCAATGGATTTACTCAACGGGAAGATGCATTACAGTTAAGCGGATATCTCCATGATTTAGGCATATGTCTTCATTTCCAGCAGCAAGAAGATTCGTTGTTATATAAAATAGTCATTCTTAAACCAGAATGGGCGACCGATGCAGTTTACAAAGTGCTAGATAATCATGACGTTATTAATAACAAAGGAAAGTTTACCCGCAAGGATTTAAAACGTATTTGGAAAGACGACAAGTATGCCTCTAGCAGAGGAGAATTACTAGAACTAATGAAGAAATTCCAACTTTGCTATGAAATTCCTGATTGCAAAGATACCTTTATCGCCCCTCAACTCCTCAGCGATAACCAACCAGACTATAACTGGCATGAATCTCACAATCTGATTTTACGCTACGATTATCATGATTTTATGCCCAAGGGTATTCTCACTCGGCTTATTGTGGTGATGCACCAGTATATTGACCGACACAAATACGTTTGGAAAAGTGGCGTCATCTTAACTAAGGACAAAACCAAAGCGGAAGTGATTGAATATTACGCTAAACGGGAGATTAAGATTAGGGTTGCTGGTAGAGATAAGCGGGGATTATTAACCATAGTTGCTTACGAACTAGATAGAATACATGATTCTTATAAGCGCTTGAAGTACAGTAAGTTAATACCTTGTAATTGTCATAAGTGTAAAGACAGTCAGTCGCCACACTCTTATCCCTTTCAAACATTGCTAAAATTTATAGCAGATAAGCAATACACCATTCAATGTCAAGAAAGCTATCAGATGGTGAATGTTTTGAGTTTACTTGATGATATAATAGGTTTGAACAAGTTAGTATCTAACGAGCAACAAGATAGTAATCAATCAATTCAGTTTAAAGGCGATATTCAAAAATTAGTATTGCTATTATCAAAACAAGGTAATATTTCTGGAGATTTTTCTGAACTAATGGCTAATATCAACGATAAAAGTCAAAATATAAATATATCGGATAACGCTACAGTAAAAGATAGTTTTGCTGTAGCGTTTAACTTAGGTGAGATTAGTGGTAAGGTTACCAATACTATCAACCAGTTACCTAGCTTTGATACTGAGTCTGAGTCTGATAAAAAACAACTGAAGGAATTACTCAGTCAACTGCAAAGCGCAGTCTTAGCAGAAGATTTGGATGACGAAGACAAAGAAGAAGCCCTAGAACAAATTGAAGACATCGCTTCTTCTTTAACTAATTCCGAAGATAGTGCTGTGAAGAAAATAGCCAACAAGGCTATGAAAATGCTAATCAGAATTGCTGGTGCTTTGTCTCCTACTGCTAATATGGTTACTATATGTAAGGAATTACCAGACTTGATTAGTAAGATATTTTGAGAAAAAGGCAATACTAGGGCGTGTCTTCTTGCCTCGGAGATCCCCCGTTGGTCCCCCTTAAAAAAGGGGGACTTTGAGTATGGCTCCCCCCTTTTTTAAGGGGGGCTGGGGCAGGGCTGTTTCATTCCCTCAGAAAGCCCATATACTAAGAGAATGTGGTAAGATAATTAAAAAAATGAGCTCTTCTTTGATTGAAAGACTCGGTGAAGTCAGGGATTTTCGTACAACTGACGGAAGACGACATCCATTGTGGGTGGTACTACTAATAGTGATCATGGGAACCATGAGTGGATACTTGGGTTACCGTGCCCTGGGAGATTTCGCACAACGTCACCGAGAAGATTTAATCGAAGCCTTAAAAATACCAAAAGGGCGTGTGCCATCTTACTCCACCATACGTCGTGTCATGATGGGTATAGATTTTGATAACTTTGCCAAGGTCTTTCAAAGTTGGGCATCAGAGTATATCCAAATCAGTCCTAAACAATGGTTAAGCATTGATGGCAAAAGTATTAGAGGCACAGTGAGAAATAGCAACACGAAATATCAGAATTTTATTTGCGTGGTCTCGGTGTTCACTCATGATCAGGGTTTAGTATTAACTCAAAATCAGTTCGAGAACAAACATGGCAGTGAAATCAGTACAGTTCAAGCTTTGATTAAAACACTTCACTTAGAACAAGCAGTGTTGAGCTTGGATTCTCTACACTGCCAAAAAAAACCTGCGAGTTAATTATCAACAGTGGGAATCATTATGCCATTGCCGTAAAAAATAATCAGCCCAAGCTCTATCAACAGATTCAAGTCAATACACAATCGGCAGCGCCCCTGACAACTCATACCACCATCGAGAAAAAACATGGTCGCCTCACCAAAAGACGTGTCAGTGTGTTTGATGATTTGACTGGTATCACTAACCAATGGACTGGCTTAAAAACCCTGATTAAGGTTGAAAGAACAGGACAGCGAGGTAGACAACCATATGTAATGGTTGCTTACTACATCAGTAGTTTGGTCGCTGATGCTGAGATTTTCGCACAAGGCATTCGTGGACATTGGGGAATTGAAAATCGCTTGCATTGGTCAAAGGATGTGGTTTTTCAAGAAGACCGTTCATCGATCACAGGAGCCCACGCTCCTGCCAATATGTCCATTATTCGTAGCATTGTCATTAATATCCTACGTAGTAACGGTTTTTCATCTATGACTATTGCTCAAAGATTAATTAGCAACAACATCCCCACACTTTTGGCACTTTTGCAATAATTTTGGGAATGAAACAGCCCTGGGGGCTGGGGGGGATCTAAATCTTGCGGAAAACTTTGAAAACACGCCCTAGGCAATAGGCAAGACTAGGCAATAGGCAATAGGCATGCTAGCAATAGGCAATAAGTCTAAAAAGAAAAAAAAATAGCCGTAGACATTATGTCTACGGCTTTTTCAATGCCACAGTAAGTGGATTGAAATTGTCATGTCAGTCAGATCCCAAACCAAACCTGATGTGATCTTATTTTACAAGACCAGGAGCCTTTGCTAGGGGGGAAACCCCCCCAGAAATTTAAAGTGTTATGGCAACAGCCAATACTTCATCATTGTAGTCTTCACTTCTCCTGGAACCTCCGTCGGCTCCATAGGGCTCCACTCGCAAATCTCTGCATAGCCAAAAACATAGAGGGTGTGCATGCTATAGATTACTGCTTTACGAGAGCCTTTGAGAGTGTGCTCAACAGGGTATTTTTTGAGGTTTGGGTTAAATTCTGGTGACATGTTTCAAATATTGAACTCGACGTTATAACTATAATCATAATGATTATAGTTTATGTTGTCAAGGGTTTTACAAAAGTTTTTTTGGGAGTTTTATGGAGAAGTTGCAATGGATTTGAACGTTATAATTAGAGGGATTAAATAGGGAATCGGGAATCGGGAATCGGGAATCGGGAATCGGGAATCGGGAATCGGGAATCGGGAATCGGGAATCGGGAATCGGGAATCGGGAATCGGGAATCGGGAATCGGGAACAGATAAAATGAAGATAGCGTTTATTGAATTTATGTACGCTTATCAAGCTCAAATTCCCCCTTTTTAAGGGGGACCAACGGGGGCTCAGTTTGTACCTCATGGGAAATATAATTGCTATAGTATTTGATTAGTTAAGTAATGAAATTTATGGTTATAATTTTAGATGCCAGATTTATAGCAATTTGCAGATAATTGAATTATAAAAATTTCAACTGAACGATGAATGCTGATAGCTGACGATATCAGGTTAATAAACAAAAGCGATACTCTTTGCTGAGCATCGCTTTTGTTGTTAATCTAATGTTACTTACAGCGTTTTTCAGAACTATCAGGTACACAGGATTTTTTCCCGATTCCCGATTCCCTAACCCCTCCTGGGAGGGGTTAGGGGTGGGTCCCGATTCCCGATTCCCGATTCCCTGTTCCCTTTCCTATAGCTAATAGCTTACGAATCTGAAGGTATTGGTTGGGATTCTAGATACCTCAGAAAAGACATTAACTCATCGTCACTGAGCAGCTGACGCGATCGCTTACCGTAAGTTTGTAGAAGATAGTCTTTCCCCTGTTGAGTTGTCCAACCGAGACGCTTCATTTCTACATTGGTTTTAGTAATGATTTCAGAATGGTCAATAATCGGAAGACTCGATGATCCCATGTCACTGGTGTTAGTCTCCATGGTATGTTGAGAATATGACTGGACTGGAGGATCAGGTTGTGAGGTCTGGTAGCTAATTGGCTCCCTCTTCTTAGGGATGTCAGCTGGCACAGAGGTTTCTACTTCCCTTGAGAAGGAATCATTGCTAAAGTTCCTTGCTGGTTCTACTGATGGGATATTGGCAGCGGTTTCCCTAACCTCTCTAGCTCTTGACTCTGAGAAAGAGTAACTACTGGTGTCACCGGTTCGAGTAGCTTGAGTAAAATGATGATTGGGTTGAGTCTGTTCCTGACTTGCTGAGGTCGAGCCAACATCATAGCGAGGCCATGGTTGCAGCGGCAGATTTACCTCACGCTTTGCTCTGGGATTATCCTTGTTTTGATCAATCCCTTTGGTGCTATCCATGCCTAAAGCAGCTAAGGCTCTAAGTCTGGCTTGATCTTCTGCTAATTCAACGGTTTGGGCAGCAGCTAGACCAGTGACCAAAATGGTATCCTCAACTTTAACGGAGCAACGTACGATGTACTGACCATGGTCAATCGCTAAAAGATCGCTGATCAAGCTGCCTTGAGGATAACGATCTCGGAACTGAGTAAACATAAAACCATTTCCTGCCCAAATCTAAGCATTACATCATAGCATAGCTTGACCCGAGAACTGTAGCAAAGGGAACAGCTGATCTGCGGATCACCGGAACATTTCTTCCCGATTCCGTACTCCCGTTGATGTACAATAAAACATAATATAATAGAACTATCTTTGGTAAGCTGGCGCTAAATCCTTCTGTAGTTCAAGTCTTCAACAGACGTAGGAGAAAGGAATTTCAGTGGTGTTCCTGATCCAGTTGAGCAGCACAGCCAAGCAAAACCAAAGTTTCTTTTTCCCAGGCGCTCTAGGAACAGGAAATCAGAGGGCGGGTACCTCCAAGTTCCCCTCGTTGCCCACACCTACTATGTTCCACAAGAGCTGTTATCTCCTGATGTAGTCCGTTGCCTTTTAGCCTACGCAAGTCAGTATGACGATTCAGCAAATCTGAATTTAGGGCGTAAGCGTGACCAATCGGTTGCCCAATAGGTAGACTAGTAGATATAACTGGGGAATTTGGACACAGTTCCAAGGCTGACCAGACTAAGCTAAGCTTCTCTTTTGCCCCAGGGGCTAAAGCATCGGCAAAGCAAGGGGACTAAGTTACCAGCAAGCTTAATGGTTCCGAGTATTGCAGTGTCTGAACATAAGAGTTCTAACCAAAGAAACTGGGTGGCATTGGACATTCTCACTCTTGCTCTTGGAATCGGTTGCTTCTTATACATAACTGCCTGATTAGTACCCGTTTGATGACAACTTCGCCAACGAAACAATCGTCCTGGGGGCCTCAAACCGTAACTCAAAGAAGGTGCCATGGCGTTTGAATCACTGGCTATTGACCAAGCTCTGACTCAAAAATCCCGCAAGCTTTGTTAGGTGAGTCATTATCCTAAAAAGTTACCCTGACCTTAGTCTTGCTTCGGAACAAAAACAACAGAGTCGGTTAACCAGTTTAGGCAAACCATCAGTGGATACCCTTTCCTGGGAAAGAAACACAAGGGGTGGAACAAGTTCAGCTACCCGGGAATACTGATGCACTATTCTCTGCTGTTGGGGAAGTGTACACCTGGCTTGCCTTTCAATGTTCAGCCGATGACCCGATCGCATCAGGGACTGTCCTACCCTAGCGATCGCATAGTCTTAAGGGCAACAAGCAAAAACCACGATCAGACGAAAAGGATTGTTGGATGGAATTTTCAATCGCTACATTACTTTCTAATTTTACCGATGATAAACTAGTGGCACCCAAAGTCTTAGAAAAAAAACTTGGTTGCCAAGACAAAGACGGTCTCAAAAAACTCCAGATTGCCCTGGATGCACTGGAAAAATTAGGAATTCTGGTCAAAGATCGCGGCAGGTATCGGCGTGTTTATGAAGAAGATGTGGTGGAAGCCAAGCTGCGCTGTTCCAGTAAAGGCTTTTGTTTCGCCATCCAAGAAGTCGAGGGAGCCGATGATATTTACATTCGGGAGAGCAATCTGAGTACTGCCTGGAATGGCGATCGCGTCCTAGTCAAAGTTACCAAAGAAGGTAGCCGACGCCGCTCTCCTGAAGGAGAAGTGCGGTTAATTCTCGAACGGGTAAATCCTTCAGTGCTAGCGCGAGTCAAGGAAATTGGTAATGGTTACCGAGCCTTTCCCCTTGATGACCGACTCTTGTTTGAACTAGATCTTGAACCGGATGAGGAAACCTTAGACAAAGCAGTGGATCATCTGGTTCATGTAGAAGTGCTACGCTACCCCCTCGGACAAAACCCTCCCCTGGGAAAAGTTGCCCGTATTTTAGGAAGTGATGCAGAAGATGCGGCTGACACCGACATTGTCTGTTGCAAGCACGATTTACGCTCTAACTTCCCTGATGAGGTACTTCTAGCCGCTGATAACTTACCGAAAAAGCTGAAAAAATCAGACTATACCCAGCGCCTAGATTTGCGAAAAGTTCTGACCATTACCATTGAAGATAAGCTAGCTAACTCAGAGAAGGTAATTGTAGAAAACGCCTTTACTCTAGAAAAAACCGAAGCAAATCAGTGGCAACTGGGGATACATATTGCTGATGTGGCTTACTTTGTCCCTGACTCTCCCTTGGCTGATGAAGCCAGAAAAAGGGGTACAGCAGTTTATCTGTCCGATCTGATATTGCCTTTACTACCGGAAGCCGTTGCCCAGCTTTGTTCCCTAGTACCAGGTCAAGACCGCTTAACCATGTCGGTACTACTCACTCTAGACGAAGCTGGTAAGGTAGTAGAATATGAGATTCAACCGTCCATAATCCAGGTACACTACCAGCTCACTTATGAGCAGGCTCAGTCCCTTCTGGGGGGACATGAGGAAGCTGACTCAGAATTGGCACCTGTGGTGGACATACTCAAGGAACTGTTTTTTACCTTGAGTCCAGCAGTCAGGGCGCAACGAAAGCAGCGGGGTGCCTTTGACCTAAATTTGTCCCAGATTCCATACCCCTATAAAGATGAAGGAAGAGTGGGGGCTCTGGAGGTTTCTTCAACAGTACCAATGCAGTCGTTGTTGAAGGAATTAGTGATCTTAGCCAATCAAGCAATAGCTACCCATATCCAAGCCCTAGGTTTGCCAGGGATTTACTGTGTCCAGGGGCTACCGGATTGGGATGGGCTTCAGGATTTGATTAGGTTGGGCATGAATCTAGAGCTAGATATGCAGCTTGAGAAAGAAGAAACCATTACCTCTCAAGACTATCAGGGCTTTACCCAGCTATTTTCCAAATCCATAGCACCTAAAGTATTGATCTATTTGTTGTTATCAACCTTAAAACCAACAGGTTATAGTTCAAAACCAGGATCCCACTTTGGTCTAGCATTGGATACTGGGTATACTCACGGAGTATCACCACTGAGGCGCTATGGAGATTTATGGGTACAACAGTTACTGCATTTGGTATTTGAAAAAGGAAGAGACCGTCGTTCTACCCGTTCCAAAGACCGCGTAAATCTCAATCATAGCAGCTGTCAAGGTAATATAAACTGGAATGTTTTACCACCAGAAATTCACCAAGAGTTAGAAAATCAGTTAACTACATTAATTCCCCATCTCAATGACCGTGAAAAGATCACCATGGATGCAGAGATGGATTTACAGGGGTTAAAGAAAGCTGAACAAATGAAAGAGCGTACAGGAGATATCTTCAGCGGTCTAATTACTGGGGTTCAATCCTACGGCTTTTTTGTCGAAATTGAAGACTTGTTAGTAGAAGGATTAGTTCACGTTAGCTCTCTCAAGGATGACTGGTACGAGTATCGCTCCCGTCACGCCTGCCTAGTGGGTCGCAAAAATCGCACTGCCTATCGCTTAGGCGATCGCGTCGAAGTCCAAGTCAAGAGTGTGGATTATTACCGTCAACAAATTGACCTGGTCACCGTAAGTGGCGGTAGTTTTGCTAGTAACGAAGATTTAGAGGAGTAAATTATTAGTGATTGGTTAGTAGGTTACTAGAAGGTTAACTAACCACTAACCACTAACCAATCACTACCAATGAAATCATATTAAGTCCAGTTAATCACTTATAATAGTATTGATGATAATAGGGTTAATTCCCTTTTGTTAATTAACAATTTTAAATTAAAAATTAATAAACAAATGACGAACACCATTCAATGATAAGTATTAAACCGGACATGATTTGACTACTGACTAATGACAATTCCTTTAATTCTTGGTGTCACCGGTGCATCTGGGCTAATCTATGCTGTACGGGCTTTAAAGTATTTACTAGAGGCTGACTATGCTATTGAGCTGGTGGCATCGAAATCTACCTATATGGTTTGGCAGGCAGAGCAAAATATTCGCATGCCTCTAGAACCCGATCTACAAGAACAATTCTGGCGTCAGCAAGCGGCAGTCGATCAGGGAGGCAAACTCATTTGTCATCGGTGGGGGGATGTGGGAGCCAGCATTGCTAGTGGTTCTTTCCGTACTTTAGGAATGGTGATCATGCCCTGTAGTATGAATACCGTAGCGAAAATGGCTGCGGGCTTCAGTACTGACCTGCTGGAGCGTTCAGCAGATGTTCAAATTAAAGAAGGGCGTCAGCTAGTAATCGTACCTCGGGAAACACCCTTTAGTTTAATCCATCTGCGTAACCTGACCAGATTAGCAGAAACAGGAGTTAGAATAGTTCCAGCTATTCCCGCTTGGTACCATAACCCTCAAACCATCGAAGATTTGGTGGATTTTGTGGTAGCTCGTGCTTTAGACCAGTTAGACATTGACTGCATTCCCCTAAAACGGTGGCAGGGGAGAAGTAATGATTCCCTACTATGATAGGTAGGAAATAAAGATATCGGAAAGATGGGGGAAAATAGGGCAGAGTTAAAAGACCGAGTAGTAGGAGGCTAAATCGTCAGAGTTTTCTGCCTTGAGCCGGACATATGCTGATAAATCTTCATCACCCCTCAACCTTTAACCTATAACCTTCAATCCCTTGGTTTATGTTTAGGATTATTATATTCTTATGTTTGGTAATAGGTGGATTGGCACTGTTTGTTGTTGATAATTGGTTGCCAGTGCTACCGTTAGTCTTTCTCGGCATGAAGACACCACCTCTACCTCTAGCCTTGTGGATTGTTGGTGCCATTGGAGCTGGAGTTCTAACTAGCATCAGCCTACGACTCCCCAATTACCTGGCTTGGCGTTACTCTCGTCGAAATTCTGAACCACCAGACGACGAGCCATTATTTTCTGAATATAGCCGTCGTGAAAGTTATCAAACCCAGACGAGGCAGGAGAAAACTCGTGAGCGTCCAGCCTCGAAACAAACGTCAAAAGATGATACAAGCTCGGATTGGGAAGAAAGTAGTAGTCAAGAGTGGGAGTTTGAGGAAGATCAGAATTCAGATCGAGTTTCATCAGGTCGCCAAGGGGTTAAGCAAGATTCGACCTCACACACCACTAAAGGGGATCCCACTAGCTATGACCTGAGCGAAGAACCCGAAAGTAGTGATCAAAGTGGCTCTGTTTATTCCTATAGTTATCGCAAACCTGGTAATTCAGGTGTTGGTAAATCCGAAACAGTTTACGATGCCAAGTATCGAGTAATTAATCCACCTTACAAGAAAGTAGCTAAGCAGCCTGAAGAGGATGAAGAGGACTGGGGGTTTGAGGATGATGAAGACTTTGAATAACCTTACTGACGGTTGATTTTCTTGCTCGTTGGAGAGAGTTTGAGACGGAATTGAATACCCCGTCCTCTTAGGTCGGGGATTAATTTTCCCAGTGTGGTGTTAATATAAGAAATAAGGGTCTCAAAAAAAAACTGGGTATTGACCCTACCAGCTACCGACCGTGCGGGGGAAAGTTACGCCCAGGTCGATAACAGCCAATTAGGTTGTGCCTAAGAATCCCCATTCCGGCGACGGATGGGGAAGTTCAAGACTAGCATAACAATAGCAGCCAAGGCAGTGAAAGGTCACTTCTTGGCTGTCACTGTTAGATAGTTACTCAATAATTATCCATTTGGGTAACATACTCCCACACTGACAAGTACGGTTCAGTGTGTGCTTCTTAGCAACTCCAGCTATTGCGAACGGATACACGGGTTACTTTATTAACGACACAGGATGCCCCGACCCGCCGGAACAATACAATAAGTTCTATTTTTAAGCACGTAGGTGGCGGTTAGCTCTTAATTTATTTTCCCTACTATTATAAACTATTATAAACCCTGTCCGCAATTCATCTGACACTTATGCTGCGCATGTTCGTTGTGAGCCATAAGAGCGGATGAAGCTAATTGTTCATTTGTTCGCGAGATTGCTGTCTCACGCGACCAGTCATAGCGGCTTCTTGTAAGACCATAAAGGCATCCAGATCCGCCAAATCGTACTTTTTATGTTTTTGATGAAGCATCCTGCGTAATTTATCCTCGGCTTCTATGGTAAGATAACCGGTGGTGAGAGCTTGTTTGACAATGTCACGAATTAGCAACATTTACTTTGTTACCCCTACTATAGATGGAGTGACCACTAGTGAAAACCAGTAGATCGGTTCCACTAGTTGATAGTTTTGTGAAACACCGAAATCAGCTGCTTCATCAGGTAGTTGAGCGCCAGGGATTAGAAACTATGCTTTATACATATTTGAGTCTCCCTGGTCTAAAAAATTGAGGATTATTTTACCCTCGTGCCAAGCTTGGACTTTTATTCAGTCCAGAGCCTGACCAGTCTTACGGTGGTCAAACACCGCTTACCCAGTCGGCTTAGGTCTAAGCCTAAGTTTCTGGCTATTTTTCTAATGATGGCGGTTTTAACCGCCTTGTCTTGCTTCCTCCGCCACATAGCCACATGAATTATGACGGTTTCCACGTTCCCGTTGTCTTGATGCAGTCGCAGATGAGCAAAACCACGGCAGTTGCTCATAGGGAGAGGCTGTGTGCTAAGGCTTACCGAAGCACCAAAGTCAGGCCCAGTGGTTACCCCCTTTGGCCTCACTGGCTCCCCAAAACCACGGTACATCGATTTTTTTGGGATGAAGTTTAGATGAAGCTATTGTGGATAATAACATAAATGTGAAAGGCTGTCTCCCAGTGGGAACCCTATAGTGGTACGGTTTATTAAGTGAACTAAGGGTAATCACTGATTAAACTGGAGAGGGCATGCGTGAATGACTTGTTGAAGGGCATCAATGTTTTTCTGATTGGCATGATGGGCGCTGGCAAAACTACTGTTGGAGGTTTACTAGCTAGTGAGCTAGGCTATGGTTTTTGTGATACAGATGCCCTGATTGAGCAAATTGCAGGTAAAACGATTAACCAAATATTTGCTGACGACGGTGAAGAAGTCTTTCGACAGCTGGAGACTCAGGTACTCTCGGAACTATCGGCTTATCAGCAATTGATTGTTGCTACAGGAGGCGGTATTGTAATTAAACCCCAGAATTGGAGTTATCTGCATTATGGTCTGGTGGTCTGGTTGGATGTGCCTGTGGCAATGTTAATCGAACGCTTGCAAGAGGATACCACTCGCCCCTTATTACAGAAACCTGATCCTGCTTTAGAATTGCAGAAAATTCTTGACCAAAGACGGAGTCTTTATGAATTAGCTGACCTTCACATCTGTCAACAATCTGGGCAGACTGCACCAGAGGTGGCTTCACGAGTTATTACAGAGATTCCGAAAGTTCTTAAAAAATCTACACAAAAAAATTAGGGTCGTTTTAGAGCCATTCATTATTGTTGGGATAGGCGTTTGACTGGTTTACCCCCTAATAAGTTATGGGCATCTTCCAGAAAAGCTGGTATTAGATCAGCATGAGGACTTTTACGCAAACATTCCGTCAGGTCTAATTCTCTGACCTGATTGGCTTGGGCCCCAGGAAACCAGTGACCCGCATTAGTTAAAAGGTTGTAGCGCATTTTTGCATACTCAACCAGATCGTACGCGATCGCTAAATTCCTCAACCACAAAATCACTGGAATATTTATACCGCCTGGGGTTTCTGAATGGGTGGGTAAACCAATGTGCCAACTTCGGAACCAGTCTTCTCCCAATTTTGCGATCGCTTCTGACTCCAAACGCTCTAAAATCGGTGGTAATATTTCCTCTGAGTGCTCCAGAAGTTCTACAGCTTTGAGGTGTTCATCAAAATCTGATGGTCGAGATGCGCCTAGACTCAAGGTATGGACCTGGGGATGGCTCAAACAAAACAAATCATTAAACACCATTGGGCTAAGGGGAGCACAAAGTTCCACTAACCGTTGTGGTGGTTTATAGAGCATACCCCCTTTATCGGAAGGGCTAATGATGAACACCCCCATATCGTGACGAGTAGCGGCTTCAATAGCAGGCCAATTTAACTGATTAATGTAATACCAGTGCAGGTTAACGTAGTCAAACTGGTCGGTTTCAATGGTGTTAACAATTACATCTGTAGGACCATGGGTGGAGAAGCCAATAAACCGTACCTTACCCTCTGCTTGAAGCTGTCGCGCCACATCTAAATAACCACCGGGACGGATAGTATCATCTAGCAACTCAGGGGTATTAATCCCATGGATTCCCAGTAGGTCAACATAGTCAAGTTGTAGGAAAGCGAGGGATTGATTAAACTTACGACGAAACTCTTTGGGGTCAGGCTTAGGAGTAACTTTAGTCTGAACAATCAGTTGTTCTCGGGTAAATTTGGGCAAAATCTCTCCTAATTGCATCTCAGAAGTACCATAGCCACGAGCAGTTTCTATGTGATGAATGCCAAGCTCTAGAGAACGGCGGATTGTTGCTTCGACATTCTGTTGATGATCTCGGGGAATTTGCTCCTTGGGAACATCCTGCCACTTGAACTGGTATCGCATACCACCACAGGAAAAGACTGGCATCTGTAACTCTGTACGCCCAAATCTTCGATATTGCATCATAAACGTGCTTTGAATCACCCAGCTGCTAGTGTCTGCTCTTTGTCCATCTAACTACCTTTACATTACTTTACAACGTCAGCATTCAGCCGTCAGTATTCAGCCATCAGCATTCAGCCATCAGCATTCAGCCGTCAGCATTCCGTAACTCAGCATTATTCGAATGCTTACCTGTTGTCTTGATCCAATAGCGAGTGGTTTTGGGTCTGTGTGGGTCACCTGCGTCCGCACCGCTGTTTGCCCCGTGGAAACCACGCCAGTTGCTAATAGGGGGAACCCCCACAGGTCGGCACTGGCTCACGGTCATCTCAAGCACCATTAGCAAGTTCAGGTAACGTGACCTCCCCTGTTCCCTTGCTGCATCGCTGATTCAAAAGCTGACAGCATTAAGCTGACGGCTGAATGCTTACCAGCCTCGAATGTTAAGGCAATCGGATCTAGCGTTTACCAAGCTGGTAAGGTACAATAAGGATACCTCAGATAATTCTGCTCAAGAACCATGAAAGCCTACTCTGTTGATCTTAGACAAAAAATTATTGATGCTTATAATCAAGGCAATATCTCTCAACGTAAGCTTGCTCAACAGTTTAATGTTGCCTTAAGCTTTGTTCAAAAATTACTCAAACAGTATCGAGAAACCGGAAATATTGCTCCCAAAGTTCGAACTAAACAAACTCCGATCAAACTTACCCCAGAGCAATTAGATATTCTACGAGATCTTGTCATCAAAAACAATGATGCTACCTTAGATGAACTCCGGATTTGGTTAGCCGAAGAAACGGGAGTTTTAATTGGTCGTTCCACAGTCGATAGAATGATTAAACGTTTGAATTTAACCCGTAAAAGAAACCATAGACGCCACAAACAAAAATAAATAGGCACAAATAAATTCAAAAATAATCTTTATATAGCACTACGCATTCAGATGTTTGACATTCCTAAACTCCGAAACTCAGTCATAGCTGACTTCTGACTTCTGACTTCTGACTTCTGACTTCTGACTTCTGACTTCTGACTTCTGACTTCTGACTTGGGCGTAGCGCTATATTTCATGGATAATGGGTACTGGGGCAATGGGGAATAGTAATCAGATTAATGATACCCCATTACCTCATCCCAATTACCAAAATTGTAAGCGGTCAGCAGTCAGCGGTCAGCTTAAAATAAACCTCATTTGGGAGAATTTAAAGGTGCGCTTGACCCATTAAGAATTAAATTTGCCACGGGTCGCACTTAATAGTTCGAGATTTTATCGAATTCAAAGTCTCGGTAGTAAGCATGCAGCCGTCAGCTGATAGCTGATAGCACCATCTGTAGCACCATCTGTAGCACCATATGTAGGCCATTAGCTGATAGCTGATAGCTGATAGCTGACTGCTTACCCAAAATTTAGGGACTATTTGATAAGTGATTAACCAGACTTAATCTCAAATATCTTGAGCTGCCCGCTGAATCAGATGACGAGCAACAGTTTGAATCCCAGTATGCTCATAACAATTAGTGCTAGCGTCTAGAAATGCCGCTACATAGTCTAACTTGTCATCAGCAACTTCTATGAAGCCACCCAGACGCTCAAACAGTGACTCAGGGCTTAACCCAGTAGAGGAAATTAAATTATTCATCCAGTCACCAACTTCATCAAAGGTGTTACTGATAAATCCCTGTTTATCGGATTCAGGAATTGAGTCACTGAGGGCTTCAAAGGCAGGATTATCTTCTAGAGCGGACTTCCCTCCTTCTTCCAAGCTATTTCGGACTTTAGAGATGAAGTCAGCACCCAGAGGAATTAGACCATCGATGCAAACTAAGGCTACCATCCGCATCAGAGCTTCCTTATGATAGTTTTCTGTCACAGAAGCAGCAAAATCTACCGGATTAAAGCCAAGGCCGTGAATCTTGCTATGAGCGATCAGTTCTCCGACCAGTTTTATACTCAAATCAAAAGATTGAACGGTGTCAGCTTTGGGAGTCAGTTTGTCTAAGAATGGGATCCAACTCAAAGTATCCCCGACTTTGTCAGCTAAAGCTGCTGCTGCGATCGCTGTGTCAGTATTGTCAAGAGTTTGGTAAATCCAGATAGCTGTTTGGTATCCCTGATCAGGGTCTTCGTACAGCTCAAGTGCGCGGGCACTAATTGACTCAATCACATCTTGATCTGTTTCCCCTGTAACTGCGCTAATTGTATTGTGAAAACCGACGAGATTTTCCCATTCCCCCGGAACAACAAAATCCAGGACATTCAGTACTGTTACGGTTATATTATCCGTTGGAAGTTCGTCAACTAATTCAATAATTGATTGACCCATTTTCAGTTGTTTTAATTATAAACTTCTCTCACGAAAACATACACAATTTTAAATGTCAATTGTGAAGGAATCATGAAAAAAATCTGTAAGCTATCAGCTTTGCTTAGGTAGCATACTGAGCAATACTAATTAACGTCAAAGTCTTCAGGAAATTCAGGAGAACTTGGTTGAGCTTCTAGCAGTGCAGCAACCCCATCCCCCTTGAGCTGATTACCAATTACTAATAGCTTTTTGCCAGTAACATTATAAATGTCATAACGTTCATTGCCTTCAAAAAGGTTATTTCCAGGAGTACTAGCAGTGCCTAAATCTGGCTGAGATTGGCTAATCGCTACCAAGCCATCCCTACTATTGTTGATAATTTGGTTCTCGCGCAGCACAGGACGTGCAGACCCTTCAATCACTACCCCGTCAATGTTGTCACGAATCTGATTATTTACTACCAAGGGTGAACTGTTGCCCCCTATCGCCAAACCATGACCGGTTTGCTCAATAATATTACCCCGGATTTCTCCTGTTGCTTCCCGAGTTACAGAGATACCGTTTCCTTGGTTATTGGCAAAACGGTTATTTTCAATCAGAGGATTTCCTTTACCACTAACAAACACTCCTTCGCGATCGCTATTGATAAAGGTATTGTTACGAATGATGGGATTGGTGGATTCTACCCACACACCACTCCCTCTGGTATTAGGATTAGTAATAGTTAGTCCCAGAATCTGAGCATCTTGAGCTGCCAATATCGTTACGTTCTGACCAGCCCAAGTCCGACTGAGGTAAAGACCGCCACCAATTATAACTACTCCTTCACCTCTAGCGGACTTGTTTCCCTGGAGAATCATGCCAGGTTTGAGTTTAAGGGGAAAGGTTTCTCCCTGTTCAACGGTGTACTGACCTGGGGCTAGGTGGATAGTAGCTAAGGGACGAGCTTGCTGTAAGGCATAGGTAATAGTTTTGAAGGGATTAGCAGTGGTTAGACCAGCGTTTTCGCTGTCTGTACCCTGTTGAGAATCCACGTACAAAACTTGCTTGATTGCTGGTGGCGACTGCCTAGGGTTCGATCTCGGTAAGTTACGAGTAGGAAAATTGTCTGGTGTTGGTCTACTTATCCTGCCAGATGAATCCCATTGCTCACAGCCTGTTACCGCTAAAGCCATAATTAATCCAGCAGCAACTAATACAAAGTTAGGGGATTCAGTTAGCTTAGAAACTTTGTATTGCAGCATTGTCAAGGTTAGTACTTAACTTGATTGGAGCAAAATTTTATTTGCCCATTATAGCGTTTTTCATAGTGATGAAAAACGCTATAGTTGTGTACTACTAGCCTACTCAGTTAGCCTAGTCAATTTCTTCAGCAGCACGAAGAATTAAATGACGCGCAACGGTTTGTATGCCAGTATGCTCATAGTAGTTAGTGCTAGCGTCTAGAAATGCCGCCACATAGTCTAACTTGTCATCGGCAATTTCTACAAAACCCCCGAGACTGTCGGACAGTGAATCACGGCTTAATCCAACAGAGGATACTAGATTATCCATCCAGCCACCAACTGCATCAAAGGTTTGAGTAATGAATCCCTGTTTATCGCCATCTGGGATTGAGTCCCTGATGGCTTCAAACTCATCATTGTTGGAAAAGGATGATTGATCTCCTTCTTCAAGGGTATTTCGTACTTTAGACACGAAGTCTGCACCAAGAGGGATTACCCCATCAATACAAACTAAAGCTACCATCCGCATCAGAGCAGCTTGATCATAGTTTTCCCGGATAGAACTGGCAAACTCGAAGGGATTCAAGCCAACCTTGTGAATTTTGCTATGGGCAAGTAGTTCCCCCACCAATTTCAGACCCAAGTCAACCCCTTGCAGCTTGTCAGCTTTGGGAGTCAGTTTCTCTAAAAACGGGATCCACCTAAAGGTATCCCCGACTTTGTCGGCTATTGCCGCTGCTGCGATCGCTTTGTCAGTTCTGTCAAACTTTTGATAAATCCCAACCGCTTTTTGGTATCCCTCATTGGGGTCTTCGTAGATGGCGAGGGCGCGATCGCGAATTTTCGTAATCACCTCGTAATCCTCTTCCCCAGTTAGCTTGCGAATGGTATGGTTAAACCCCACTAGGTTTTCCCACTCCCCTGGGATCACAAAATCCAGTGCGTTCAGGATTTTTACAGTTAGGCTATCGGTTGACAGTTCATCAACTAACTCAATTATTGATTTACTCATAAAAAACAAGTTTGAAGTTTGGACACCCCGTTTATGGGGGGCCAGGTCGGAAACACGAACGTCAAGTGCGGTTTTCACCCTGCTACCTAGCCTCGAAGGCTTGAAGCCCTGTCTAGGCAACAGCGGGGTGCTGACCTTAATATTTTCTCTAGATAGTTTCTCTAGATAGTTTTCGGTTAGTTTAACCTACACCATCATAACTATAACAATCCGATTTTAGTTGTGAAACTCTCCAAGACCGGAAGTGGAGCAACAGACCAGAAGTCGGGGAAGAGGGGCAATAATTTGACCATTGGTTAGTTGAGCGCAAATCAATTGGGAGTGCGCTAAGCGTGGGTTCTATTTAACTAATCGCTATCTTAAAAATTAATAATTATGAAGAGCTAGGGGCTCAACTCTCTAATTATATCATGTCGGGATAATTACCCTTAATAAAAATCTCCCGCATCTCCCCATCTCCCCACACTTCCCACACTTCCCAAACTTCCCACCCTCGCTCTAATTATGGGTATTCAACCTGACTTGATCTTATGGGGATTAACCTATTCCGGCAGAGGATGTCAAGGCTTTACGATTACCGGTGTTCCTATAGCCACCTTTTCAAATAAATCTCGGACATCTTTATTGAGCATTCGGATGCAACCGTGAGAAACAGCTTGTCCGACGAGTTCCTCAGCAGTTGTTCCATGAAATCCAATATAATTCTTCCCATTAGTCCAAAAACCAATCCAGCGATCGC
>NZ_JAAHHZ010000076.1:0-32908 GCF_010672005.1 Moorena sp. SIO4A5
CCGAGCTGGAGGTTGTGGCTTTGGCGATGGAGGGTCAATCGACAAACGCGATCGCAAAAACCCTCGACATTAGTGAACATGCAGTGCGCAAAAGACTCAGCGAGGTCTACAAAAAGTTTCCTATATCAGGGACAGGGCCTGTAAAGCTAACCAAACTGCAACAGCTGCTGGTCAATCGCTATCAGACTCATATAGAAACCCAGGATATCTCCTCTAACTGCAGAAGCTATACCCCTATCTCTACTGTCCAATCCTCAAACCCCAAGCACATGGATTGGGGTGAGGCACCAGATGTTTCTGTTTTCTATGGTCGCACTGAAGAACTACGCCAGTTAGAAACATGGATTGTTAAGGATCGTTGCCGATTGGTGGCACTACAGGGTATGGCAGGGATTGGTAAAACCACCTTGTCAGTGAAGCTGGCTAAACAAATTCAGGATCAGTTCAAGTATGTGGTATGGCGTTCCTTAAGTCAGGCACCCCGGTTAGAGGATATCCTAGCAGCACTGCTCCAATCTTTATCTGGGCCCCTAGAAACTGTAGGATATGAAACCGCCGAGGGGTCAAACCCACTCCCTAGTTGTCAAACTGCCAAGGAGCGTATCTCCCAACTAATTGAGTACTGCCGCCAACACCGCTGTTTGATAGTCCTCAACGGTGCCGAATCTATTCTACAGATTGGTACACTTGCGGGCATCTACCGAGAAGGCTATGAAGGCTATGGTGAATTCATCAGACGCTGGGGAGAAGAACCCCATCAAAGCTGTTTGTTGATTACCACTCAGGAGAAACTCAGCGAAATTTCGTTACAAGAAGGAGAGACTTCACCTGTGCGTTCCTTAAAACTTGAAGGTTTAGGGGAAGCCGCTCAGTATATTTTGCAGGAAAAAGGATTGTCTGGGCAGAAAAACTGGGACTATTTAATTAAGGCGTATCGTGGGAATCCCTTGATGTTAAAACTTGTTGCCATAACCATCAAAGAAGTTTTTGATGGCAGTGTGACCGATTTTTTGGCAACTACCCTATTTACCCATGACGTTAGTGACTTTATCGAAGAAATCTTAGATCGGTTATCAGATTTGGAACATAAAATTATATATACAATGGCTAGTCACAAAGAACCTGTAATTCTAACTCAATTACAGGATGAATTACTGGAGATATCGCCTCAGGAATTACTCAGGGCTCTAGCCTCCCTGAGACAGCGATCTCTAGTGGAAAAATCTCAAGGCGGGTTCACCTTGCCTCCTGCAGTCATGGAAGTGACTAACCAATTAATTGCTGAGCGAGAATAGTCATAATATCCCAGTTGACTAATTTTTTGAAACTATTAAAAGTTCAATTTTATAATTGGGTGATATCGATTCCAGTTAATCAATTCCTATTCAGGTAAGTCGTTAATTTTAAAGTGTTGATGGTCAACGGTCAATTAACACTTTAAAATAAAAAAAAATTAACAAGTTACCAACAACCAAGAATGATAAGTATTAAATTGGATATGATATGACTCAACAGGGTTTCTAGGCTTTAAATACAATAGCTGGATCAATACGAGTCACCTTTTGGATAGCGAACAAACCGGAAGTGACACACATTACCACAGTTATGCCAAAAACACCTGTGGCAGACACTGGTGTGATCAAAAGGATAATTCCTTTTGATTTAACCCACACACTCAACCCCCAGCAAAGGAGCATACCAGGCACATAACCAAGAACAGCCATCCACAATGCTTGTTCGACTATAACACTATAAATAAACCGATCCGGTGCGCCCATTGCTTTTAGGGTACCAAACTCTTTGATATGGTCAGAAACTGAGGCGTAGAGAATCTGAGTGACAACTACCATGCCAACAATCACTCCCACAGCAGCACCTAGACCCAATACAAAACCAAGACCTGTTCGCACCTGCCAGTAATTTCGGGTCCTGCGTGCCATTTCAACCTTTGTATAAGCACGAGTCCCGGGTAAAGCAACTTCTAAATTCTGTTTGAGTTGCTCAAGATCCTGACCTAGTTTAGCCTTTACCATGATATAGGTAATGGGGTCTGTCAGGGTCAAAGGTGTAGGTTCAGGAATCTCCGACTCATCAGACTTATTCAAAGACTTTGACTTTTCGTAAATAGTGGTACACTGCAAATTATCTGAAGATTCTACAGTGCAGTTAAGCTTAGAGGTATAGCTTGTGTTGATATAGGTATTGGCATTTTCTAAGGAAGCAAATAAGAATGGGCTAGCTACAAGGGATTGACTCTCCGTGGTTAAGCCGACCAATCGAGCAGGCAAGAAGTTAACCGTAGCGGTATCACCGATATCTCTGAGATTGAGCGTCGGTAATCTGCTTTGATCCACCATAACCGTGTAAGGCTCCTTAAGGGCTTTCAGTCTACCCCGAGTGATTGTTCCGGGTTGGAACAGTTTTCCCCCTAGGTCAAATCCAATCAACGTAACAGGACTGGTATCTCCCTTAAGAGGACGCCATCGACCTGACCCCATCAGTAGTGCTTCTGCTCGCTCCACACCTTTGACTCCTTGAGCTTGATCCAGCTGATTCTTTAAAAGTGGCTCGGTTAGCTCAAACTGAACCATTCGGTCAGAACTTACCCATATATCGGCCTCGGATCCCTCAATCAGAAGAACTGTAGAGCGAGTGAACCCGTTGAGCAGACCAGTTTGGATTGTGACTAGGCTAACGGCAAACATAATTCCTGCTTGAGCGACCAGAAAGCGAGGAATGTCTGCCCAGAGGTTTTTGCGAGCAATAGAGACCATAGGAGATTATGCCGAGATAACTTTTAAGTAATATCACGTCCGAGAGCTTATAAATTGTAAGGTGTGGGTTTTTGGTAATTGTTATTTCTCCCAACCTTGCCTTCGAAGAAGACCTGATCCCAAGCGCCAGTCACGAAAACTAGTCCATGGGCTTACTCTCTTGATTTAAAAAGCTTCCAGAACTTAATAGGGCAAGGGTTTCATGGGTGTAGCGCGTTCTTCTGAATACTTACAGTCAAAGTCATAAAGCCAGTGTAACTCATAGACTTTTAATTAACTAACATTAACTAACCAGTAAATTTTTGTAAATCCCTGCCAAGATGGCAACACGGCTCAGTGGCAAGATTGATACATTTCAGTAGTTTTCTGGCATAGAAGGTCATAAATAATCAAAAACTTCCGTCAATGCGTAAATACCCCATAGTGTCTCTCTTGTAATTTGTGTAAACTCACGGATACATCAACCTCATAAAATTCTGTAGCATTGAGCTAGCAGTTACCTGATCAATCATATTTTACTTGTGCATCTCGGTGAAAGTCTTTAACTGTTCCCGGTGTTTTTTCTTGCCTATGGTTAAGAAAGCCTCTTCCCAATCGGCAAATTATTCCGGTAATGGCAGCACTAGGACAATCAGTTTTGCTGACAACGGCAATCAGGTAAACCAAAGGCAATGATGGCGATAAAACAAAATTATCCTCTAATTCCAATCAAAGAGTTTACTTCCGTCAAACAAGCTGGGTTGTTTGAAATTTTGAAGCAGCCTCGGTTTAGCGGTCAACTCATTCTAAGTGATCCAAATAAACAAGAATGGATATTTCACATTTATATGGGTCGCCTCATGTATGCTACCGGAGGGACTCATCCAGTGAGACGGTGGCGTAGAAACCTACTCATTCACTGTCCTCAGACATCTGCTCAGCTTTCATCACTGCAAGACGATCTAGCTAATACCAATTGGGAAGATGTCAATGTCTGTTGGGACTATCATTTGCTATGCCTATGGGTAGGTCTGCATAAAGTTACCCGTGATCAAGCCGTCAAAATGATTCAGTCTGTCATGGTAGAAATACTTTTTGATGTTACCCAAGGCATGCAGATCACCTATAAAATCAAACCAGATTCCTCATCATCATTATCATCATTGTTTAAACCACTGGTCTTGATTGACGCAGAGCAAGTCATCCATGAAGCTGATCAACTTTGGGAAGCTTGGCAAAGTGCTCGTGTAGCAGACCGCTGCCCTAATCGGGCACCAATGATCAGGCAGCCCAAGCAACTGAGAATTAAAACATCCCCTCAGGCTTACCAAACTATGACCAAGCTGTTGAATGGACAATATACCCTACGAGACTTGGCCATACTAATGAAACGGGATACTAGGGCAGTTACCCTCTCGATTCTACCTCACCTGCAATCAGGATTAGTGGAACTGATAGAGATTCCGGATTTACCTGCTCCAGTTTCACTACCTCCGAACGAAACATCGGTAAAAACTGTTCCTGAGCAGAAACCTTTGATTGCCTGCGTGGATGATAGTCCCCTGATCTGCCAAAGCATGGAAAAAATTCTTACCTCAGAAGGCTATCGCTTTGTGGCTATTAATGATGCACTTAGGGCGATCGCTACTTTGTTAGCTAGTAAGCCAGAGTTGATATTTTTAGATCTGGTCATGCCAAATGCTAATGGCTATGAAATTTGCGGTCAATTGCGTAGGCTCTCCTTTTTCCGCAATACTCCGATCGTGATTTTGACCGGTAACGACGGCATCATCGACCGTGTGAGAGCTAAGATGGTTGGCTCCTCAGATTTTCTGAGTAAACCCATCAATCCTGAAGAGGTATTGAGAGTTATCATTAAACATCTTAAACAAGTTAATTAGAATTGACTAGATAGCCGAAATTTAAGTGTTTACAAAAAAAACCGTTGAAACACTTGCTTACCTGATTATAATTTTAGAGTTATTTAAATCGGATAAAAATGGTTACCGCATTAATTGTTGAAGATTCATTAACTGATCTAGAAATTTTCAGAGGTTATCTCAAGGAAAATGGGTTTAATGTATTAACTGCCAATAATGGCTCAGAAGCCCTAGAAAAAATTAGCAGTAATCAGCTGGATTTGATTGTCCTTGATGTTGTCCTTCCGGATCGCAGTGGTTTTGAAATTTGTCGAACCCTTAAAAATGAAGCTAATACAAGCCAAATACCTGTGATAATCTGCTCCACCAAAGATACTGAAATGGATAAATTTTGGGCGTTGAAGCAGGGAGCAGATGCTTACCTGTATAAGCCTGTTGATAACGCAGAACTCCTAAAAATCATTAACCAACTGGTCAAGGGCTAAATCTGAGCTATAAAAAAACAGAGATCATCATGGTATCCAAGTTTATCCCAGCTTCAGCTTCCCCATCATCAGCGACAGAAACTGCTGCCAATGAAATTAGACAGCAGTTTCTGCGGTTTCATCTAGTACCTGATACTACTGCTTTAATGCCAATTAATCAGCTGACTGAAGTGCTGACTATTGCTGTTGGTCAAATTATTCCAATTGCCCATATGCAACCTTGGGTGATGGGTGTTTACAACTGGCGGGGTGAAGTTCTTTGGATGGTCGATCTCGGACACATTGTGGGACTAACTCCTTGGCATCAGCAACCGGTAAACACATCACACTACACCTCCTTAGTGTTGCATATCCAGTCTCATGATCCTAAGTGCGTTAAATACAACCAAATGCTAGGGTTGGTCGTCAACCGGGTAGAGGACATTGAATGGTGCAATCCCGATTTGATTCAACCTCTGCCGTCATCAAGCATGAATCCTGAATTGGCAAAGTTTTTACAGGGATATTGGCTGAAACATGGTGGTGAAATGCTAGTAGTTTTTGATGGAAAACTAATTTTTAATACCAAGTTTTAATTATACTATTCATCGAATGTAACTTGAACGTATTATTTCATTATTATAACTAATAATTATTTATTTTAAGTTTTAAAGCTTAAATTTATAAAAAAAATACGGTTTAAAAAATAATTTTATTAAGTATTTAATCATGAAAAAAGCAACGAATAATTTTAATGTCAATGGCAACACTACCAATAATAGTGAGATAGCTAAATCAAAAAAGGCGCTGGTGAAGACACTCTTACCTGAGTCAACTATTCCTAACGTTAAATTGCGGGTTGTTCAAGAGTTAAAAGAACCTGAGACCAAGGTAAACCATTTGCCAGACCAAGATATCAACGCAGAAGATCAGCTCCTGGAACTGGTCAAAACTGAAAAAAAAAAAATCAGAGGAATAAAAATACTCTCAGCCGCCAGTTGTTGACAACGATTATGCCAACGGTATTGATTCCTCTGACTCTGGCTAGCCTAGTAAGTTACAGAATTGTTCACGACCATGACAAAGAGCGAAATAAATTACAGCAGCAGGAGCAAGCTCTAATTGCTGGTGAAGCAGCTAGCCAACTGATTAAGGATACCTTTACTGTACCAACCTTATTAGGGAGTAATCCTTTAGTCATCAATGCAGCTCATGCTAGTAGCAAAACCGCACAACAGCAACAACTTCAGAAACTGGCTATTCACGAGATTGAATTACGTTTTCAAAACACAAAGCTCCTCCAACCCAATCCACAACTCAATCGTTACTTAAAGAGAATCGTTAAGGATGTAGGTCTAGGGGAATTATTTGTCACTGACCGCTATGGGTACAACATTGCTTATAGTAATCCCACCTCTGACTTTGTGCAAAGGGATGAAGACTGGTGGCAACAAGCAAAGCGTCAAGGGCGTTGGGTCAGTGAACTGGACTTTGATGATTCAGCTAATGTCTTTGGTTTTGATCTAGCTCAGGCAATCAAGGATCCTCAATCAGGAGAATTTCTTGGGGTGATTAAAGCTGTGCTACCCATGAATCAATTAGAGCAACTGTTCCCTTATCTAGAACATATCGGATTGATGGGTTCCCAACAAGTGCAGCTGATAGACACTAGCCAAGGCATGGTAATTAGTACCCTCACCCCTGAAGGTAGTCTGGATGAGGAAGATATCATTGGGGGTGAAGCAGTTTGGGAAATTGCTAAGTTTTTAGTCCAGGCACCGACCCAGCTAACTATTAATACTAAGCAAGACTTCAATCGTTTCAAAGCTAAGTATTCACTAAAGGAAGAAAGACTTTCGACCTATAAGAAGAAAACGGGAAAGCAGGTAAAAATTGTTGACTTCCTCTATAAAGATAAGTTCTATACCATTGTGACTAACCCACACACAGATTGGGTATCCGTTGCTTCTGTGGACAAATCAGAACAGCAAAGCGCTGGTAATGAGTTAATTGTAGCGTTTATCTTAATAGCCCTAGCCTTGGGAGCAGTAACTTTGGTAGTTGTTCTGCTTTTATCCCGCCGCCTATCTGCTCCTCTAAGTCAATTGTCTGATACAGCCAAGGAGGTGACTGCAGGTAATTTAGATGCGATTGCTCAACCAAGTGGTACCGCAGAAACCCAAACCCTAGCTCACACCTTTAATAACCTAGTCGCCCGGATTAAAGTTCTGGTACAAGACCAAAGCCTTGACGCTAAGCGTGCTAAGCAACTGAAAGACATTACGATTCAGCTAACTCAAGCCCTTGACCTGCAAGATATCCTGGATATGGTAGTGCGAGGGAGCCGACAAGGGCTGGATGCGGATCGAGTGGTTGTCTATCGCTTTGACCCCAATTGGAAAGGTACTGTCATTGCTGAATCCGTGGCTGCAGGTTGGCCCCAGGCTCTCGGTGCGGAAATTGCTGACCCTTGCTTTGCAAAGGATTACGTCTATAAGTACATCCAAGGTCGAGTTAAGGCAACACCGAATATTTATGAAGCTGGTCTGACCCCGTGTTACCTGAAGCAGTTAGAACCCTTTGCGGTCAAAGCCAATTTAGTTACCCCAATTCTGGTTGAAGGGGAACTTTTGGGCTTATTAATTGCTCACCAATGCAGTGAACCTCGAGCCTGGCAAGCTTCGGAAATCGATTTCTTAACCCAAGTAGCTAACCAAGTGGGACTAACTCTTGACCGGATCAACCTCTTGGAACGGCAAAGAATTGCTGAAACCGAGCAACGGACGGCTAAAGAGCAGCTTCAAAAACGCGCACTGGAATTGCTGATGGAAGTAGACCCAGTTAGTAAAGGAGACCTCTCGATCCGTGCCCGTGTGACCGCCGATGAATTGGGAACTGTTGCTGATTCCTACAACGCTACGATTGAAAGCTTGCGGAAACTTGTGGTGCAAGTGCAACAGGCAACGAAGCAAGTTACCAGCACCACTACTCAAGATGAAGCAGCGATTCGAGAATTATCCACAGAAGCCTTGCGACAGTCGGAGGAAATTACGGCAGCTTTACAACGAATTCAAGACATGACGACTTCAACTCAAGCTGTGGCTGCTAGAGCCTCTGAAGCTGAAGCTGCAGTCAAACAAGCGGCTCAGACAGTCGAAGCTGGGGATACTGCTATGAACCGCACTGTGGAAGGCTTTATGGCGATTCGGGAAACTGTAGGCAGCACTGCCAAGAAGGTCAAACGCCTTGGGGAATCGTCCCAAAAGATTTCTAAAGTAGTTAACCTGATTAGTAATTTTGCCGCTCAAACCAACTTGCTAGCGTTAAATGCTTCTATTGAGGCAGCTCGTGCTGGGGAAGAAGGTCGAGGCTTTGCGGTGGTTGCGGATGAAGTGCGAGCCTTAGCCCATCAATCAGCAGAAGCAACGGCAGAAATCGAAAAAATTGTGGCACAAATCCAGATGGAAATCAATGAGGTGGTAGCTGCCATGGAAGCTGGTACTGAACAAGTGGTAGGAGGAACGAAACTGGTGGATGACACCAGGCAGAGTTTGAATCAAATCACTGCAGTAATGGTCAAGATTAATGAGTTGGTCGAAGCGATCGCTACCGTAACTGTTGAGCAAACTCAAACAAGCGTTTCAGTGACTCAGACTATGACTAATGTGGCAGCGATCGCTAATCATACCTCCATAGAAGCGTTGCAGGTATCCCACTCGTTTAAACAACTGCTTACAGTTGCTGAGCAACTGCAAGATAGTGTAGGCAAGTTCAAGGTGAGTTAGTGTTCTTAGTCAATTGTTAATTTTTAATTCTTAATTCTTAATTCTTAATTCTTAATTCTTAATTGCCATTTTCAAAGCAACTGTGATCTCAACAAGATTGACTGGGAATTCTATGGCTGTAACTTCTGAAGTTTTTCAGTCACCCCGAGTTAGGCAATGGTGGCAGCGATGTCCAAACCCTGGGTGTCTTCACAACGAGAAACTACCTATTTTTAATTAATTGGGCGTATTCCATGACTCAAATTCCTCCTCAGAATAACTCCCTTAAGGATAACAATGGTCACAAGATTGATAATTATGATCTTAAATTTTCTGATAATTTAGCTTATAAATTATCAGAAAATGGTCATAATGGCAGCTACCAAGCTTTGGATCTGTCAAAATCTACCCTGAAAACTAAACTGGGGAAATCACTGCTACCACTACCTAAGTTAATCCAGTCAAAGCTTGCACCACCCCAAAGACTTCCATCTTTATTTTTGAAATGGTTTTATAACCTTCCTATACAAGGTAAACAGCTCTTAGCCCTGTTCACATCAGAAGTGATCTCCGTAGTTGGCTTAGCAGGTGTGGGGGCTTTTTTGATTGTTACAGGAGGTCGTGCTCAATTAATCAACCAAGCCAAATCAGAATTGGCGGTTATGGATATTATCTATAATATCAAAATTAATCAGATGGGGTTTGGTTTTCGGGGACAATCTGACAATAGCGCAATTATTCAAGCGGTTCAAACCTATGCTCAAGGTAAACCCTTAACCCCCGGGTTGCTTAAACAAGTGAAAGATATTCTTCAGCAAGAAATCCAGACTCGTCGGATTGAATATGCCACGTTGGTGGGAAAGGATCGGCGAATTCTTGTCAATGCTAATGCTGATCGAACTGCGGAGTTTTTCGATCCCAATGACTTAGTCAGTCAGGTTCTGGAAAATCCTCAGCAAATTAAAACCAGTGAACTGGTCAGCTGGTCTGAAGTTGCTCAAGAGTCTCCCTTCCTACCTGCTGGGATTGTCCAGCAAAACAATCTGTTGATTCGCTACACCGTCACACCGGTTAGAGCCACCGACACAGGGGCAGTTTTGGGAGTACTGGTTTCTGGGGATATTGTCAATGGCAAGCTGCCTATCGTCGAGGATACCCTAAAGTCTTTTGGGGGAGGTTATAGTGCGGTATATCTACGTCAACCGGATGGTCAATTTGTCTTGGCAACTGCCTTAGACCAGGGTAAAAGTACCAATTTAGCAGAAGCTCAACCGAAAGTCTTCTTGCCCGATACCCCTTTCCTGAATCAAGCGGTAACAGCTCAGGGTAATCCGATTACCAAACGCATCAAGATAGGGAGGGAAACCTATACAATCGCTGCCAGGACGCTAAATAATTTTAGTGGTAAGCCAGTTGCCCTTTTGGTAAGGGGAACCTCAGAAGCTCAACTCAACTTCCTCCTCAGCAACAAGCTACTCCTACAGTTGGTAGTAGTGATCTTGGCTGTGACTGCTGATATATTACTAGCTATTCTGCTAGGACGAGCCATTGCTAAACCTATCCAGCAGCTACAAAACTTAGCCGAGCAATTTGCTCAAGGGTCACGCCAAGTCCGAAGCAATCTGATCACTAACGATGAGATCGGTAAGCTAGCTAGGACCTTTAATGAAATGGCTGAGAGTGTTACCAGTCAGGAAAACGTGGTACGTCGAGAAGCAAATCGGACACAGGTCATTATTAACCTTGCTGCTACCCCCATCGACAAATCTCTCGACCTCAAAGCTCTCTTCCAAGAAGCGGTGGAAAAAGCCCTCAATCAATTGAATGCTGACCGGGTAGTTATCTACCGCCTGAATCCGGATGGTAGTGGCTACATTGAATTCGAGGCAATTCAACCGGGTTGGCCGAAAGCAGTTGAAAATATGGTTGAGGATAGGATTGAGAAGAAAATTGAAGATGCTTGTATTCCACAGCAACTGCTTGATGCCTACAAACATGGGCGTGTCATTGCCACCAATAATGTATTTGAAGCAGGTTTCCATCGTGACCACGAGAAGTTGATGGAACGATTGCAAATCAAAGCAAATTTAGTGACACCAATTGTCCACGCAGAAACACTCTACGGTTTACTTATTGCTCATCATTGTAGGGCCCCACACCAGTGGCAAGAGTCTGAAATCATTTTCCTGACGCAGTTATCTGTTCAGCTGGGCAATGTTATGCAGCGAGCCACATCCTTAGAACAAATGGAAGCAGCCCGCCAAGAAGCCGAAAATCTTGCTCAGGAACAGCGCCAGCTCAAAGAGGAGCTGCAAAAGCGTGCTCTAGAACTGTTGATGGAAGTAGAGCCAGTTAGTAAAGGAGACCTCACTATTCGAGCCCAAGTGACTGCCGATGAATTGGGAACTATTGCCGATTCCTACAATGCTACAATCGAAAGCTTGCGGAAACTTGTGGTGCAAGTGCAACAGGCAACTAAGCAAGTCACCACCACCACTACTCAAGATGAAGCAGCGATCCGAGAGCTATCCACAGAAGCTTTACGACAGGCGGAGGAAATTGCTAATGCTTTACAAAAAATTCATGACATGACAGTCTCAACTCGCTCTGTGGCTGCCAGTGCCTCTGAAGCCGAAGCTGCAGTTAAACAAGCAGCTCAAACGGTGGAAGCCGGAGATGCTGCTATGAACCGCACTGTAGAAGGTTTTATGGCGATTCGGGAAACTGTAGGTAGTACGGCTAAGAAGGTCAAACGCCTTGGGGAATCGTCCCAAAAGATTTCTAAGGTAGTCAACCTGATTAGTGGCTTTGCTGAGCAAACTAATATGTTAGCCCTCAATGCCGCTATTGAGGCGGCTCGTGCTGGGGAAGCCGGTCGAGGCTTTGCGGTAGTTGCTGATGAAGTACGAGCCTTGGCCCATCAATCGGCGGAGGCAACGGCGGAAATTGAAAAGCTGGTAGCAGACATTCAGGCGGAAACCAATGAGGTGGCAACCGCTATGGAAGAGGGAACTGAGCAAGTGGTAGTTGGGACTAAACTGGTGGATGATACCAGGCAGAGTTTGAATCAAATTACTGCCGTAACGGTCAAGATAAATGAGTTGGTCAAAGCAATTGCCATCACAGCTGTTGAGCAAACCCAAGCCAGCGAATCAGTGACTGACACTATGGCTGACGTAGCAGCGATCGCGAATAGAACCTCCACAGAAGTCAGCCAAGTATCTAACTCGTTCAAAGAACTGCTAACAGTGGCTGAGCAACTGCAAGATAGTGTGGGCAAGTTCAAGGTGAGTTAGTGTCATTGTAGTTATTAGTATTTTGTTAATGACCAATGACCAATGACCAATTTCCAATTTTCTCTTGACCAATGACCAATGAAGAACCATGGCAACTCACTCTGAGATCCAAGACCAAGCCTATCAGTTTTTTATCGAAGAGGCACCAGAGCTGTTGCAACTGATCGAGACAGGCTTACTGAATCTCCAGCAAGAACGAACCACGGCTAAGATCCACGATTTAATGCGAGCCGCTCACTCCATCAAGGGAGGTGCTGCCAGTGTTGGGCTAGAGGCAATTAAAACCTTGGCTCATCGTCTCGAAGATATCTTCAAGGCTTTCTACAGCGACGAGGTACAACTTGATACTGAGCTAGAAAGCTTGCTGCTCAAAGCTTATGACTGCCTCCGGAACCCCCTCATCCAGCAAATTGAGCAAGGCTATTTTGACCCAGAGCAAGCCCTAGCCAGGGCTCAATCCACTTATGCCCAGATTGAAGAACGACTCGGTGATGCCCTAACACAGGTTGATAACTACATTCCTAGTTCCGGTGACTTAGGTATTGATATTGTATCCTCTATTTTTGAGGTTGATGTGGCTCAGGGACTAGAACGTCTTGCTTCTGTCCTAGCCAATCCCCAAAATTATGAGGTGGTGGGGGAATTAAAGGCACAAGCAGACGTATTTGCTGGCTTTGCTGAGTTACTGAACTTGTCCGGATTTGGAGCGATTGCCCAAACGGCTGTAGCGGCAGTAGAGCAAAATCCCCACCAAGTCTTGAAAATTATTGAACTGGCCCTAGCTGATTTTACAACAGGACGAGCTGCTGTACTAGCAGGCGATCGCACTCAAGGGGGAAATCCCTCGACTGCTCTAGTTGCTTTAACAGAAGCCCCTGCTCCTCCGGCTAATGACATCACAAATAGTCTAAATACCACCTCTGAATTTGAAGATATCTTTAGTGACTTTAACCTAGGCGAAGCAACCAATGCCTTTGAAGACTTTACCTTATCCGAGCAAACCGCTACCCAACCATCCCAACTGAATCCACTAGTCGAAGAGACTTTCGAGACCTCACCCACTGTTGCCCATCAGGAAACTGACCTAGATCAAGCAACTGTTGAGCCACCATCTTGGAAGGTTACCGACTCAGTTGATGTTACTGATATTTTTAACAACTTTAACCAAGATCAACAGACCTTACTCTTTGAAGACATTGCTCTAGCCCAGGAAACTGAAACTACTGCCCAGCAACCCCAAGTGAACCTGCCAGCTCAGGAAGTTCCTCTGAGCCCACCGATTGTTGCTGATCTCAGAACTAGTGACTTGGGGCAAGTCAGTCAAGACATACCATCTGATCAATCTACCCCTTCAGAGGATCAAGTTAACCCAGTCCAAGAGGCAGAAGCATCTTTCCCAGAGGAAACCATTTCCCCGACAGCAGAAACTGTTCCACACTCGGAGCAAGACCAGCAAGACCTGAGTAAAGCTAAGGCTGACCCTAGCCCAGGATCTAAACCAGTAGCGAACTCGCCCAATCCATCAAGCACTGCTTCTGCTCCCCTCAAGAACTCATCCCTAGAGGTACCAAAAACCCTGGAAGCTGCAGTAGAAAAGATTGAACAAATCTTTGAAAGCCTGCCACCGCTCCAGGATATGCCTGCTTCAGATGTTCCATCACCACCAACCCTACCAGCAGCGGCATTCTTAGCCAATGAATTAGCTATCAACCCACCCACTCAATCGGCGAAATCCCAGCAGCATCAACCTACTCGATCTAATCAATCTACTCCTAAGCCGTCACAGCATCCCAGCCAAAGTCCAACCTCTATCTCCCCCGAGAGTTCAGTCCGGGTTAACTTAAAGCGACTAGAACGGATGAACAATCTGGTAGGGGAACTGGTGATCAACCGCAATAGTATTGGCCTGCAAAATGAACAATTACAAGCAGCAGTGCGGGAACTAACCCAAAGATTTGAACTTTGTCAAACCATTGTTAGTCAAATACAAGAGTTATCTGATCAGAGTCTAGCGAGTGCCTCAAGTGCTGGATCAATGGTGTCAAATCCTAGCTTTGCCTCCCTTAGTCAGAATGAGTTGAACCAGCAAGGGACGAATTCTGTCGGTGAGAGAAACTCACCCCAGCAATCGGTAACGTGGTCAGGCCAAAAGAGCCTAGAGAGTGAGTCAGACCCATTTAACAAACCCCTGTTTGATTCTTTGGAAATGGATAGCTATAGCAACGTCCATGCTTTGATCCAAGGACTACAGGAAGAAATGATGCTGCTTAAAGAAGCCGTGGGGGATATAACCCTATTTGCTCAGCAGTCTGATCAGACCTTGGAACAACAGCGGCAAATGCTTTCTCAGCTACGAGACGAGCTGATGTGGGCGCGGATGTTGCCTCTGGGTCAAGTACTCAACCGCTTTCCCCGGGCTTTACGGGATCTTTCTACCCAACACCACAAGCCAGCAAAACTCAAGCTTAGTGGTACAGGGGTTTTGGTAGATAGAGCAGTGCTGGAAAAACTTTATGACCCCTTACTACATTTACTCCGGAATGCTTTTGATCATGGCATTGAATCCCCTCAAATTCGGCGCAAACGAGGTAAATCAGAGGAAGGACAAATTGAAATTCGGGCTTACCATAAAGGCAATCAAACCATTATTCAAGTTAAGGATGACGGTGAAGGTCTTAATATTGAACGCATTCGTAAAAAAGTATTGGCCAAGGGATTGTTGTCAGCCAAACAAATTGCTAAAGCTCCCCCATCCCGACTGTTAAAGATGATTTTTGAGCCAGGATTTTCCACCGCAGCTAAAGTCAGTGAACTGTCTGGTAGGGGAGTAGGTTTAGATGTAGTACGCTCTCAAATTCGAGCTCTCAAAGGGAAAATATCTGTCACCTCATCTCCAGGTAAGGGTACAACCTTTACCCTACGCCTGCCGTTAACTCTCACCATTGCTAAATTACTAATTGCTACAGTCGGTCCAATTGTTATCGCTTTACCATCAGACAGTATTGAGGAAATTGTAGTTCCCAAGGGGGATCAGATGCAAAAATCTGGGACAAAACGGTTTTTGCTATGGCGCGGACAAATGGTTCCCACTTATACCATGTCTGATCTTTTGGAATATAACTGTCCAGTCAGGGAAACTACTCCTAGCAAAGCTTTAGTCTATGTCCCCACTCCTGAAGATTGGGCATTACCTCTGGTAGTAATGCGTCGAGAGCAGCAGGCTTTTGGGTTAGAAATCGATCGCGTGATCACAGAGCAAGAGCTAGTGATTAAACCCTTTGGCAAAGTGCTTGCGGCTCCCAGTTATACCTATGGTTGTACCATCTTGGGGGATGGTAGTTTAATTCCGGTGATGGATGGTAACGCCCTGCTAGAGCAATTTTTAGCTCAAAGCCAAGAAGAGACTAAACCGAGAAGCTTGTCTCATATACTCGAAGCTACCACTAAGAAAAAGTCATCGGTTAACCGGACTCAAACTCCTGCTAAAACTGCTCCACTTCCCACAATTTTAATTGTGGATGATTCGACAGGTTTACGACGAACCTTGGCTATGAGCTTGCAAAAAGCGGGTTACCGAGTTTTACAGGCTCGGGATGGACACGAAGCCTTGGAACAATTGCGGCAAAGTTCGAAAGTGCAGATGATAATTTGTGATATTGAAATGCCGAATATGAACGGTTTTGAGTTTCTTGGTCAACGTCGCCAAGACCCTCAGTTATCAAAAATTACTATAGCAATGCTTACCTCTCGTAGCAGTGAAAAACATCAGCGTTTAGCAATGCATTTGGGGGCTAACGCTTACTTTACTAAACCTTATATTGAACAAGATTTTATTGGAAAAATAAAAAACATTATTGAACAAAGTAAATCTGAAGTTTAAGTATTAATTGATCAGCTAATGCGCTACAGATGGTGCTACTTGATGTGCTATCAGCCATTCCTAATCAGCGTTTAGCTCAAAGCAATAAGCAATTAGCTTCTTGAGGGGTCTCCACTACTAATCATTTACTTGCACCCATAGCCTTGAATTATAGTGCATCATTATACTTTTAATCCTAACTTTACCAACTTAGTCTGGTGAGTTAATCTATTTAATTACCATTGCTTACAAATCCTGATTATAATAATTGTAATTTTTAATCATTCATACTTATTTGAACAAGATGAAGATGAATTCGATATTATGAAAAATAACTTAATTGACTCCCAGCTGAGTGATAGTAATCGATTGCAAAATCAGAATACTACATCATTCTTAAAATTAGTGGTCTTTAGAATAGACAGCATCAATTTCGCATTTCCGATTGAGTGTGTAAAAAAAGTAATTAATTATACAACTGTTTATAGCAGTGGACTCAATGATATTGGCATTGCCCATATCGATGATCAGGAAATTCCTATTATCGACTTGCATCGCCGGTTATTTAAATCTAGCAAAATCAGCACTTCTAACCCAGGACGCTTCCTGCTGATTGCTCAAAATACAATGGGTGAACGATTTGGTATCCCTGTACTCAAAACACCGAATTTGATAGAGGTTTCCGTGAGTGATATTCGTACCCTACCAGAGTCTTTTCGTCAAGCTGATACCCTAGGAATTGCTAGTCATGTTGCGGTGATTCCCCAAGAAAATACATCTTTGACAGTCTTTTTGCTAGATGTTAATCAATTGCTGCCTTGGGTTTCTCAAAGTGCGAAAAGGGGTTAAGCATTGAGCAATCAGCAATCAGCTATCTTTGCCCCTAGCTTGATGGGATGGGGATAGTCCCAGTGGATGAGATTTATGTTATACTTTAGATTATAAAATAGCTATCTGCCAGAATTAAAGGTTAGGGGAGAAGTCCCGCGCTCTATCCGTGCTTGATGAGCGTCGTATGGGAGAGCCTTTTTCTGGGAATTGTGCCAAAAAGTTGCTAGCATCAAAAACGCGCTTTGACGATAACCAAGTTAAAAAACCTTGTTGCCAAAAAACCAACCAAGCAGAATCATCGGTCTTAGAAATTAGGACTGCTGGTGAGGGCAGGAATATAAGACCTGGGTTTGGGGAACTAAATTTAGGCAATTCCTTGTGAAGTCCGAATCCATTGCTGTAGCGTAAGCTCAGGCTATTGTAGTTCACAGGTGTAGCTTCCACCTACGCTTTTATCTACGATCCTTAGCACTATAAGGGATAAGGGTCAAGTAGAAGCAATCGGAACAAGTATCCGACAATACCCATCTAGAGATTAAGATGTAGCATAATAAGTCTTATCTCTAGCAGTAGAACTTATGGCCAGTCCCTCTGATGTGAAACAAAACGTTTTTATTCAGTGTAGGTCGCCGGTTCGCCGATCAACCTGCCAGAATCCCCTAGCTTTAGCGATGGGGAGTCGTCAATTTCCAGCAGTACGACCTAAGAGTCTAGTCAACGGGTGCTGCTAAAGTTTAATATATGGTGTTTCCCAAAAAACTGATTAAGGGCGGCTCTAAAGTATCTAAAGTTATAGATTTACCTAAGTATGGTATACGCTCCATTCTTGCTAAAGGGGTGCAGATGGACTTCGAGTCAGGACAAAACCGTGTTCAAGTCCTCAAAGGAATAGACTGGGAAGTCAAACGTGGTGATATCCAACTTTTAATGGGACCGTCTGGCTCTGGCAAGACTACCCTTTTGTCAATATTGGCGGGATTACTGACCCCGACATTAGGAAAAGTCTATTTACTGGGTCAAGAAATTACCGGTATGTCTAGAACTAAGCTGGCAGAGTTTCGACGAGAACACATTGGCTTTATTTTCCAACACTTCAACCTATTTCCAGCTCTGACAGCAGCAGAGAATGTGGAAGTTGTGCTAAACATTAAGGGCATTCGGGGGGTCAACGCTCGACAGCAGGCAAAAACCTTATTAGAGCAGGTTGGTTTAGAGGGGAAAGGACATCTTAGACCGAGTGACTTGTCAGGGGGGCAGAAGCAACGGGTAGCGATCGCGCGGGCTTTAGCTAAAGAGCCACCCCTAATTATGGCAGATGAGCCAACGGCAGCCTTGGACTCTCACAGTGGTCATACAGTCATTGAGCTTCTGCGTCGTCTGGCTAAGGATAAAGGCTGCACAGTGCTGATGGTAACCCACGATCCTCGTATTATCGATGTAGCTGACCAAGTGTCTTATATGGAAGATGGTATGTTGAAGGTTGATGGTTGAAGGTTGATGGTTGAAGGTTGATGGTTGAAGGTTGATGGTTGAAGGTTGAAGGTTGAAAGTTGATGGTTGAAAGTTGATGCTTCACAGGTGAGTGTTAACGGTCAACCGTGAGCATGTTAGTTTCACTTCTACCTACCTACCTAATTATGATGTGAATGGGCAATTTGCCAACACGACAAATTACTGTTCACTCTAGGCATCATAATCATGTTTATGGTAAATTTCTGGCTAGCTATAGGGGTTTTGGGACTGGGTTCTATTCTGTGGGTAGAACTGGTGCGAGACTTCTATCACCTCCTGTCCCATCACTGGAAACCTCTGTATCGCTTGCATGTGTGGCATCATCGGGTCTTCCGTCAGGATTTAACTGCTGTCAGTGATACCATATATCGACAGGCGCACTGGCGTAATGATGTGCCAGAAGCCTTGGTCATGCTAATGTTAGGGTTGGTGCTATGGTGGTTGGCTTATACCTGGACACCAGATATGCATTGGGCAGCTTTGGCTGGTTCTGTGTACTCTATGGTATTTCTATTTGGTGCGATCGCTCGTGGCTATGGCATCAAGGGAGCTGATAAGTTGACTGATGGAACCCACCTTCCGGGTCCATTCCTCTGTCCTCCTTCCGGTTGGATGGTAAATCGCAGCTACCATTGGCGACATCACTTTGATAACCAAAAGGCTTACTATGGCGGCACATTGACTTTAGTAGACAAACTGATGGGGACAGCACTATCGCTCCAAGGGAAAACTATTGCAGTGACGGGAGCATCGGGAACTTTGGGACAGTCACTGTTGTACCATCTCCAGCAACGGGGAGCAAAAGTGATTGCTCTGACCTCCCAAGAACAAACTGTTACGTTAAGTGTCAATGGTGAAAGCTTGCCAGTAAAAACCTTCACTTGGCAAGTGAGTAAAGAGTCCGAACTAGCCCCACATTTGGAAAATTTGGATATTCTAATTCTCAATCACGGCATCAATGTTCATCAAGAACGGACAGCCGATGCGATCGCAAAATCCTACGAGGTCAACACATTATCAAGTTGGCGGTTGCTGGAGATGTTTTTATCCACTGTTCGGACGAACCAAGATATTGCTCGCAAGGAAGTTTGGGTTAATACTTCGGAAGCGGAAGTTAGTCCAGCGTTTAGTCCTTTGTATGAACTGAGCAAACGTACCCTAGGAGACCTAGTTACCCTCCGTCGTCTAGATGCTCCTTGTGTAGTACGTAAACTAATCCTCGGACCATTTAAAAGTAATCTCAATCCGATTGGGGTCATGTCAGCGGATTGGGTAGCCCAACAAATCCTTAATCTAGCCACTCGTGATGTGCGTAACATCATTGTGACGATTAATCCGATAACCTATTTAGCGTTTCCAGTCAAGGAATTTTTTGTCAGCCTGTACTATAGGCTGTTTAGTCATTAGTCCTTAGGAACTTGGGTTAATTATTAGTAATTAGTGGTACTACTTACTAAGGGTGGCGTAGCCATTCGCGTAGCGTGGCCGAAAGGCCAAGGTGACGTTGAATTTACGGCACCATATGACTACAGAGTTAAAGTCTTCTGGATTAACATCAGCAGGGATAAGGTACCCTTGAGTCCCACTGACCTGCTGAAGAGGACCAAGACTTTCATAATTTTCCTTACTGTAGGATTTGGGGACAGTTTGGCGGTGCAACAGCACCATTAAATCGGGTCCGTTATCGGTCTTAAAGGTTTCGTCAAACTTCAGGTAACGTTGTCCATTGTCTGTGAATAAACTTACCATGCCTTGAGTAGAATGGGCTGCTGTTACAAAATTTCCTGATCTACTTGTTGCCTGTGCCACTGTTCTAGCTGGTTCAGCAGCTGGAACAGTGGACACATCAATCTTGGTTGTCGTAGACCTAGAGGTAGAGGGTTTTGCCTGAACAGTACTCTTGATTCCCAGGTACTCCTGCTACACAACCTACGCTTAAAAAGGCAGTAGCACCAAAGATCGCTAAATAGTTAAGCTTCATCAGATTATCTATCTCGTGGAAACATTACTCTTTTTGCTATTATGTCTAGTCTTCGGTGGCATTAACCTGAGTTTTGGTTAAGAAATTTAGTGAATACTTCTCAACTCTAGCTCATTAAAAAATTTATCCATTAATATATCCCAAACTTGGTAAGTTAAGTAAATTTTAATATTTAGCTCAGGTTATATTAATATATTATCAATATTATCTAGATTAGTCACATACTATTTTATTAGTTTGGTTGAGTTTAAAATAACAAGTTATGATACAGCAATGGGTGTAATGGTGTTTCCAAATTCAAGGGGCAAATAATTGCTATAACCTTTATAATACCACACTTTTTAATGTCCTATTCCCTATTCCCTGCCCACAGCGCTATACCTGTTTTTAGACATGACAGTTCCCAAAGTGAGCTACCCAAACTCTAGGTGTTCTTCTAACAAACAAGTTTTTAGGTTACGAGCCGCAACGGTCGTGATGCTGATTCTATTTACTAGTTTTAGTGCGATCGCTTTAGCTTGGTTGACTGGTCAGGGGCAGATTACACAGCTATTTGCTCAGCTGCATGTCTGGCAAATAAACCCACCGATGTGGCTGGAAGCACCAATGGTGACTCAGCACCACTACTTATTACTGCCAACAATTATCTTAATGGTAGTTGTGCTGGGGGTCACGAAACTCTCTCCCCGTCCTCGCACTTGGTCTAGAAATTTAGTGGTGGGGATTTTGCTAGCACTATTGGGACGATATCTGCTCTGGCGAATCTTCTCTACCCTCAATTTAGTGGATCCCCTTAATGGTGTCTTTAGCCTAGGATTATTTTTACTGGAAATGTTGTTGCTAACCAGCAGTATTATCCAGCTATTTTTAATGTTAAGGGTCAAAAACCGTAGCGCTCATGCTTCTCAGTTATCAATAGATGTGATTTCAGGAAGGTTTAATCCTTCTGTGGATATCTTCATCCCAACCTATAATGAACCCTGTTTTATTTTAAAGCGAACAATTATGGGTTGTCAAGGGATAGATTATGACAACAAAAACGTTTATTTACTAGATGATACCAAACGTCAAAATGTCAAAGATCTAGCTGCTGAATTGGGGTGTAACTATATCACTCGTCCAGATAATTCCTATGCCAAAGCGGGAAACTTAAACCATGCTATTCCAAAAACATCAGGGGATTTGATTGTATTCTTTGATGCTGATTTTGTCCCGAATAAAAATTTTCTGACTCGCACCGTAGGTTTTTTTAAAAATAGTAATGTCGGATTAGTCCAAACTCCTCAAAGCTTTTATAACCCTGACCCGATTGCCTACAATTTAGGTTTAGAAGATGTGCTACTGCCAGAAGAAGAGATATTTTATCGGCAAGTTCAGCCCATCAGGGATGGTGCTGGCGGTGTGGTTTGTTCCGGAACTTCCTTTGTTGTTAAACGTGATATTATAGAAGCGGCTGGTGGTTTTGTAACCGATTCTTTGTCTGAAGATTACTTTACTGGTATTCGGATAGCAGCAATGGGTTACCAAGTTATTTATTTAGATGAAAAACTTAGTGCTGGTTTAGCCGCAGAAAATATTGCTGCCCATGTAGCTCAACGATTGCGGTGGGCTCAAGGAACATTGCAGGCATTTTTTATTGATGCCAACCCTCTAACTATTCCGGGGTTAAAACCAATCCAAAGGCTAGCCCATTTAGATGGATTACTAAATTGGTTTACCGGTTTATCTCGCTTCGGATTCCTGTTAATGCCCCTAGCTTATTCATTTCTAGGGGTGATTCCCTTAAAAGCAACGGCTGCTGAATTGTTGTATTTCTTGCTACCTTATTATCTGATACAGCTCACAGTTTTTTCCTGGTTAAACCTTCGTTCCCGGTCAGGATTGTTGTCGGATATTTACTCATTGCCTTGGTGTGTTCCTCTGAGCTTGACAGTGATACAAGTCATGCTGAATCCCTTTGGCAAAGGATTTAAGGTCACACCCAAAGGCGTAAAACGCGATCGCTTTGTGTTTAACTCCAAGTTGGGATTGCCTTTGATTATCCTATTTATCGCTACAGCAGTTAGCCTATGGATGAATTTGAGTACTTCTGTGATGTATTGGGGAAGTGGGATATCAGCTACTGACGCTCAGATGATTCAAGGTCTGAGTCTAGGTTGGATTTGGAGTATCTATAACCTGATCATGTTGGGTATTGCTTTATTGATTGTAGTGGATGTCCCCAATCGGGACCTTTACCAGTGGTTCAAGTTGCGCCGAGTGGTGCGGCTTGAGATCTCAAATCAGACTGTCTGGGGTATGACCACCAAGATTTCAGAAGTTGGTGCTCAAGTGGCTTTGACCGAGGTGGCTGATTTACGATTAGATAGCCCAAACACTGCCACTGAACCGTTGCCAGTGGAACTAGAGATGATCGAGGAAAAGCTAGAGTTGTCAGGAGTAGTTACTGAAATTGACAACAGTGGTGAAGAAGCTAGTCTACGAATTATGTTTGACCCATTAACTCTCCAAGAGCATCGCACTTTGGTAGAGATACTCTTTTGCCGTCCGGGTCGATGGCAGCGACGGGAAACTCCATCAGAAATGCGATCGCTTTTACTGTTGTTTAAGATTTTGCTGAAACCGCGATTACTATTTGATCGCCAGGGTAGGAGTTGAGAAACTCTATTGATCTAAATCACTAGCAACAATTCGATAAATCCTTCCCAGTTAAGCTCTTTGCCTCCAATTCGCTGTTGCAAAAAGGTCACTTCATCTTCTGAAAGAGGAGGCTGATCCACACTGGCTAACACTACATTCATTTCATCTAGCTCAACCACTCCATTCTTATTCTTATCAATGGGAATAAAGTATGTGGCAAACTCATTAAGTCTCGACATCAGACGACGGTGGCGCAGCAACAATTCCCCAAATTCCTCGAAGTCTATTTCTCCGCTGTTATCGACATCCATGCTGGAAAAGACAAAGTTCAGTTCATCATCACTGATGCTATGCCCCGCTTGCTGGAAGTGATAGCTAAGTTCTGTCAAAGACAAGCTGCCGCTTTGATCCCGGTCGATAGCATCAAAGATATAACGCAGGTCACCTTTGAGTTCTTGGGGTGCTTTGTCAAATAATACCTTGTGATGCTGCCCAACCATGGCTCCTTGCAACTGCCGACGGAAGGCCGAAATCACTTCCTTGGCTGTGAGGTAGCGGAATCGATGCTCTTCGGGACTAGCAATGGAGTAGGGTGCAACAGGCACCAAGGAAGAAAGCGATCGCTGTAAGATTACGAAGCAGGCATAAGTACCCAGATGAAAGGACATCGCCAAAATCGGTAGTTTCAAGGGTGTCATTACCAGAGTCAGCAGCCAGCCAATCAGAGCTGCCCCAAAGGCTCCACCACTTGCAAACAAAAGGCTTCGTCGATTAGGGGTATAGAAAATGCCTCCAATAGCAATTGCGGTTAATGCTGAGTTGTATCCCCACAGTCCAGCGTACAGCACATTCAGATTTACCCCCAGTACAATGCCAGTGACCAAACCAATCACCGACCCTAGAACCGCAACCAGGGCTCCCATTGGGCTACACAAGGCTAAAGCAATTATAATTAACAAGGCAGATACTAAGCTGCCTGAAAAAAAGATTTGACCAATTCCGGTGATTAGGCCGGATAAAACGCTTACCCCATCTAGGGATTCAGCTGGGTTAGGGAAGGGCGGTGGTGCCCCTAATTCAAAGAAGGGTTGCGGAACGTAGAGGGCTATTACCAGAAAGCTGTAGGTAACAATGTGAAATGGCACTCCCATAGAGGGCAGCCCTAAATACACGGCCATCCATAGCCCGATATACTGCATCAATACTGTGCTCAGGGCTGCACAAATGATAACCGCCAGTACCCAAAGCAAGTTTCCAGTACCATTGCCCCAAGTGCCAAACGTTCCTAAAGCTAGCCCCACTAAGGCTCCGTTCAAACCAAAAATGCCATTGCGAATACTGGGGCGATCGAGACCCATCAAATAGGCGGTCCATGTAGCCACAACAACTCCGACAACTAGCATCAAGGCTACCCAGGGCGACTGAATAAAAACCGCAAGAGTAATGAGTAGTCCAGTGATAGGATTATTGGCAAACCCTACTTGACCGATACCCCGTAAACTAGCATTGATAAAATCTAACAGCGGACGCCGCTCCCAGGCTTGGTTGAGGTCTTGCAGAGTTCCCATGATGGGCAAGGGATGCCGATGAGACGTTTTCTCTGATTTCAATAAACGAGATAACAGCTCATGGAGCGGCAAAGGTTGAGGTTTATCTTGAGAAATTTCAGATGTTTGAGACATGGTAAATTGATGCTTTTGTTGGGTGAGATCGACTCCTGTGCGGCTATTTCTTGAACAGGGCTCAAACCTTAAGGATGTGGTTTTTACTCAGGACTGAATTGCTCTAAATCAGTTCATAAAACAGTTTGAGGAAACGATCGGTATCCACATCTAAACAGGCTTCTACATTGGGAGGATAGGCGGCTTCATCCCGACGATCACGCAGATCGGCCAGGGACATATCAGAGGTAAATTTTCCTTCAGTTTCTACCACCATATACACCGATTCTGTAGAAACCAGGTTCGGATCAATGGCAACACCGACAGCTAATGGGTCATGCAGGTAGCAGCCGTGGAAACCTTCGTTTTCTCTATAGAATGCCATATAAATGCCTGTGCAATCGGCAATGAACTGAGCCACTGCTGACGGATGTTTCTGAGCGTAATTCTCTACATCTTTCCGGGGAAGGGGTGCCTTCATGGCCACATCCAAAGCTACTAGGGTCAGGGGAATGCCTGATTCCATAACCATTTGAGCCGCATCAGGATCCACAAAGAAGTTAAACTCGGCAGCAGCTGAAATGTTGCCCGGAACCTTCACGGCTCCACCCATGATCACGATGCGGCCTACCTTTTGCAGGGTGGTGCGATCGCGCTGCAGAGCTGTTGCAATATTGGTCAATGGTCCTAGAGCCACAATGGTCAAGTCGCTGCCATATTCCTGGGCGGCTTTCAGCAATACATCAACAGCATCTTCTGAAGAAGGCTCCATGGTAAGTTGGGGATACTTGGGCTGCCATCAGCATTTTTAAACTGATGCAGTTCTCCCAGTCCATCGGAGCCATGAATACCTGCAGCATTGAAGGGAGGACGAACCAGAGGTTTTTCACAGCCTTTTGCCACTAGGGGAGGCTGGTTTGGTTGAACAATGTCAATCACCCGCAACACATTATTAGCAGCTTGATGAAATCAATATTGCCAGCTAACACGGTGACTGATTTGAGCTCAATTTGTTCACAATTCAGAGCCATGATAATCGCGAGAGCATCATCAACACCCCCATCAGTACCCCCATCAGTATCGATAAATGGGACGGGCTTGGGAATTAAGCATTGTGTTCTCCTTACATTGCTAACGATGCCAGCTCATCCATCGATACCATACCATCTTTATCGACATCCAAAACCTCAAACATCAGGCTGATTAATCCTTTCTGGGTGCGGCCTGTCCGTTCTGCCAATGCTGCCCGTAGTTCTGGCGGGGAAATATAGCCATCCTGATTTTGATCGAGAAAGGCAAAGGCATTTTTGACACCCTGTTTCAGCTCTTCTCTGGTGATTTGCCCATCGCCATCGGCGTCCCATTCCTCATAATTAATTAGGACTCTCCAGGCATCTTTCATACAGCTTTCTACGATCAAGTTTTGGCCTGGAAGACATTGCTCCAAAGGTGGAACACCTCCATTTGCGTTGACATAATCTACCAACGGTTTGATTTGATCGAGCCCCCTCAGCAAGAATTGGACAATACTGAGGGTGTAAATCTTTTGGGGGTCAAATGGGGCGTGGTTAATGCTGACAATTTTCAGACTGGGGTAGTCTTCAACTACTACATCAAGATCGGCATGGAGAAAATTGGAGGCTTCCCGCTCGGGCGTGCCGCGAGTTTCGGCGATCGCCTCTTGTAAGATGTAGCCAGGCACCTGAATCAAGGCCATTTCGGTATCCAATGGCATCTCTTCCAACAAATCCCTATATGTGAACGATTCTCCCTTCTCATAGTCTCGCTTACCCCGAAAGGATCCTCCCTGGATCATAACTATATCGACATTTTTAAAGCTTTTCTTGATATAAGAACATAGGGTTGAGGCCACTTTTTCGGGTTGGAATCGCATCCGTTTAGAGGACATGGGTTCTTTCACCTCAAAAATTTCCACATCCATCAGGGAACCTAGAAAATTTTGGGTACTTTCTACAAACTTTTGGACCTTGGGATCGGCATCAAAATGGCTGGCTGGCAACAGATGAACAGCACTATGCCACTGCTCGGAAGCATCCCACCAGACATCAACAACAACCACATTAGTAGCATCAGCACCAGCCTTAACAATCAGGCTCCGCTCAATTTTATCAATATAAATCTCATGCTCGTGCCCCCCAACAATTACAGGAACCTTACCACTAAGTTGGTCATCTTTCTGGATCCCCGTGGCTAGTTCCCGATCTTCGGCAATGGTCTGATGGGTCATCGGAATCAGCATGGTTGCGTCATTGGAACACTTAGACCAGGTTTCTTTTAACGCATCAAAGATGGGTTGAATGGTTAGGTTCGCCCCGGGTCGGAAAGTATTGATCTTACTAGTGCAAAATCCAGCAAAAGCAACTCTACGAGAACCTACTTCAACAATGTCATATTTCGGAAGCAGCTGACCACTGGCATCCACAATTGGCAAGTCCAAGATGTTGCTATTTAAGCATTTCCCTTCGTAGGTTTTAAAACGCTCACCTAGGACATCCACGCTGACATCGAATTCATGGTTGCCCAAGCAAATATAATCAATGTTGACTACCTTGAGCACGTCCAGCATGGCTTTACCGCCATCAAGGGAGGTAATTAAACAAGGAGAGAGAAAGTCTCCGCTGAGGCAGGCAATCACGATGGCATCTTCCGATGTTTCCTTCAGGGATTTAATCACTGTTTCCACGTAGGGATAATTCTTGATGTCGTAAACATCATTGATCGAAATGATTCTGAGATAGTTGCCCACCGCCTCTCGGGGTTTGGGCAGATACAATCGAGGAGTTGTCATTACAGGAAGTAATTTTTAGGAATATTTCAGTAATTTGATATAGAAAGAGGATAAACAAAGAGATAACCAAAAAATATAATTAAAATAGTTTCTTAAGAATTACACTGATGCCAGTGACGGCGTTACTGAATACACAGATGCATCCGGAGCAGGCACCGTAACATCCCAAGACTTGAGGTTTGGTCGTGATTTGGGACTACCTGTAGTCTAGAAATACTTATTTTTTTTACGTGCCTGTCCGGCTTATTCCCACCTGAGTTTTTTAAAAAAACTTAAAAATAATTACAATTAAAATTTGGTAACTACAATAACTAAATTTCCCTGGTCTGAAGTTCCCGACAACTGCAGCGAAGTCTACTGTAATTACCCATTAGCAGCCGACGGATAGGATAGCCATCCGTGTCGAAATTATGATAATTTTTGATTTGATCGGAAGTTCCCTACTCCCTACTCCCTACTCCCTACTCCCTACTCCCTGTTCCCTTTGCTAGATAACTAATCTAGCTGCATAAGTAATCTAACCAACTTGATCTAAAATGCAAGCAAGCTTAAGCAGCGGAAGCTCATGTCAGCTGATCGCGTGAGGCCGTTGTCTATCTAAAAAACAAGACCAAGAAAAAACTTATGCCTAAATGGAGTTCTCTGGTACTAGCCACTCTAGTATTAGTTGCACCCTTAACAGCCTGTGAAGGAGGTGGGACAAGCGCTACACAAAGCCGCTTAAATATAGTCAAGAGCCGTGGCAAGCTGATTTGTGGTGTTGACGGTGGCATTCCCGGATTTAGCTTTGTGGATGGGAGCGGAAACTACTCCGGGCTAGATGTGGATGTGTGTAAAGCAGTTGCTGCTGCTTTGTTTGATGACCCAGCAGCAGTAGAGTACCGTAACCTTGACTCCACGGAGCGATTTACCGCCGTCAAGACTGGTGAAGTGGATATGCTCTCGCGCAATACCACTTGGACTCTTAGCCGAGATAGCTCTACCAATAACTTAGAATTTGCCCCTACTACCTTTTATGATGGTCAGGGCATGATGGTGCGCAAAAACAGTGGGATTAAAACACTGAAAGATTTTCAAGGCAAATCCGTCTGTGTGGAAACTGGAACTACTACTGAGTTGAATTTAACCGACAAGATGCGGGAAGCAGGTGTTGAATTTGAGCCAGTGGTGTTTCAGAAAGCAGACCTTGCCTATACTGCCTATGACGAAGGACGTTGTGACGGCATGACTTCTGATAAATCCCAACTACTTGCCAAACGCAGCACTCTGCCTAAGCCTGAGGATCATATACTTCTAGATGTTACCATGTCCAAGGAACCCTTGGGACCAGTAACTGTTAATAATGACTCCGCTTGGTTTGATGTCGTTAAGTGGGTGACTTTCGCCTTGATTGAAGCAGAAGAGTTAGGCATTACTAAGGCGAATGTGGCACAAATGAGCAACAGTCCTAACCCGACTGTCAAACGCTTCCTGGGTGTTGAAGGTGACTTAGGCAAAGATCTCGGTTTAGAAAACGATTTTGCAGCGCGAGTGATTAAGCACGTGGGTAACTACGGCGAAGTCTATGACCGGAACTTGGGTAAAAGTTCTCAGTTCAAACTCAATCGGGGTCTGAATGACCTCTGGACTCGTGGGGGTATTTTGTATTCTCCACCCTTCCGTTAAGGGATTGTTAACTGTTTCAGGTTGAAGGTTGAAGGTTGGGGGTTGAAGGTTGAAGGTTGAAGGTTGAAGGTTGGAGGTTGAAGGTTCAAGGTTGGAGGTTGGTTGGTTGTTCGCCTTTGGCGTTCGAGAAGGGTAGGTTGAAGGTTGACTGTTGACTGTTAACGGTAAACCTAAAACGTGACATACTCCCGACGTTGCCCTAACGGGACAACGCGGGCTTCTTACCAACTCCACCCACTGGTTCGGATACTCGGTAAGCTTTATTAACGACACGGGATGCCCCTCCGCGCCGGAACAATACAATGAGTTCTGTCTCCAAAGTACTGCTGGAATTTTACCCACCCACAGACAGCTTAAATTGCTTTTTCTGAGTGGAACCCCATATTCCAGGTTGTTAAGGTTCGATAACGTAGGTGGCGGTTAGCTCTTAATTTGACTTGACCTACTATGTTAATTATAGACGCTGGTCAAAAATTAAAGTTCCAAATTGACAATTGAGCAGAGCGACCTTGTCGGGCTATCATCCCGACGCTAAAGAGCGAGATTATAGCGCGGGGCTTCTCGCGAGCCAGCTAAGATGATGTTTGAGAAGTACCAAATGTTTGCCATGAGCCACGATTATCCCCCAAATCTGGGATACTTTGAGCCAAATTACCCCCAAATTTGGGGGGCTAGGGAGCGGTTTCGAGTAGCATCCAACACTTTGAAAACTGCCTCTAAAACCTAAAATCTGTAACCTAAAACCTTTAACCTTTAACCAACCTACAACCTCCAACATTCAACCAACCAACCTTCAACCTTCAACCAACCAACCTTCAACCTTCAACCAACCAACCTTCAACATTCAACCAACCAACCTTCAACATTCAACCAACCAACCTTCAACCTTCAACCAACCAACCTTCAACCTTCAACCAACCAACCTTAAACCTTCAACCAACCAACCTGTAACCTGCAACCAAAACAACTAACTAATGACAAGCAATATAGGTCAAAAGCCTCCTTTGTGGCGAGATGACCGATTTTGGCGCATTGCCATACAAGTCCTATTTGTGCTAGTGGTGATTGCGGTCGTGGCATGGCTAGGCAGCAACTTAAGCCGAAATATTCAGCAACAAGCGATTAAATTGGGGTTTGATTTTCTGCAAGATGAAGCCAAATTTGGCATTGGCGATACCCCCATTCCCTACAAAGCCACTGACCCCTATAGCTATGCTTTATTGATCGGACTGGCTAATTCATTGCGGGTGATGGTGTTTGGGATTATCCTGACAACTATTGTTGGTATTACCGCCGGGATAGCTAGTTTTTCTGACAATTGGCTAGTGAGTAAGCTGAGTCTGCTTTATGTGGAAATAGTGCGCAATACACCACTGCTGCTGCAATTACTATTTTGGTACTTTGGTGTTTTCTTCCAACTGCCAAAACTGTCGGAAAAAATTCAGTTACCTGGGTCGATATTTTTGAGCAAGCGGGGAATTTATATTCCTTGGCCCCCCTTCACCACCCAGCTGTTTCTGTGGTTGGTGGTTTTGCTAGTCGGTGCGATCGCAGCAGTTTTAATCTGGCAGTGGCGCACTAAAGTGATGGTAGAACAAGCACAATCCGGTCAGCCGCAGTTAATTGCTTTAATTGCGATCGCAATTGCTGCTGTCTTAATTATCATCATCGGTTTTGGTTGGCAAAGACCGCAAGAAGTTATAGATACAGGTAATATTGAAGGCGGACTCCGGCTAACTATTGAGTTCTGTGCCTTACTAGCTGGTCTAGTATTTTACACAGGTGCGTTTATCGCGGAAATTGTCCGAGCTGGAATAGAGTCAGTACAGAAGGGACAGTGGGAAGCAGCAAGATCCTTGGGACTTAAGTCAGGCTTAGCTATGCGGTTAGTTATTTTTCCCCAAGCCTTGCGGGTGATTATCCCTTCCCTAAACAGCCAGTATATGAACCTAGCCAAAAACTCCAGTTTAGCATCTGCTATTGGCTACCCAGATATCTACTCCATTGCTCAAACCACCTTCAACCAAGCCGGTCATGAAATAGAAATAATCGTGGTGATCATACCCCTGACCTATCTAACCATTAACCTGATCATTTCTTTCGTGATGAATCTGTTGAATCGGACAGTTCAATTGCAGGAAAGATAATTGGTTAACTTAATTGGTTAACTTAATTGGTTAACTGTTGACTTATAACTAGATAATGACTACTGTTAATTCTCAACCTCCTGAACTAGCACCACCCCCTGAACTACAGGTTAATCCAATTACCTGGATAAAGAAAAATTTATTTAGTAATTGGTATAATAGCCTATTAACGGTTAGTGTTTTATGGTTTCTATTCGTAACCGTTAAAGGCTTGATAACATGGGCAACCACTGAAGCCCAGTGGGATGTTATTAAAGATAACTTTCGTCTGTTTTTTGTAGGAACCTATCCCGCCACCGAAAACTGGCGTCCATGGTTGATTCTGGGGATTATTGTATTCCTATCCGGGATAACGTGGGGAGTTTTAGCAAGAAATGTTATCACTCTATTTAGTCGCAATGTGTTAATAGCTCTAGTGATCAGTGGTGCTATCTTAGTGCTATTTCCAGTAGCAATTCCCTATCGCTTATTGCTTTTAGGAATAGTAGTCTTACTGGTAGCTAGTGCTTGGGGAGGGCAACAGGTTGCTAAAACTCAACCGAAATTGGGTAATTGGTTACCTTTAGCTTGGTTTATTGCTTTATTAATCTTCCTGTGGCTTCTCGGAGGAGGACTCGGACTAAAACAGGTATCCACTAATCAATGGGGTGGGTTACTGCTGAATGTCTTAGCCGCAGTTGTCAGTATTTTAATCTGTTTTCCCCTAGGTGTATTACTAGCCCTAGGACGACAAAGTACCTTACCAGTTGTGCGCGGCTTCTCTATCCTTTACATTGAACTAATCCGAGGATTACCGCTGATTGCGATTTTGTTCATAGGACAAGTAATTATTCCACTATTTCTACCATCAGGAATGCGACCAGACCGGGTGTTACGGGCAATAATCGGTCTGACTTTATTTAGTGCTGCTTACCTAGCTGAAAATGTGCGAGGAGGACTGCAATCCATACCTACGGGTCAAATCGAAGCTGCCAAAGCATTGGGTTTAAATACTCCCCTATCCGTAGGGCTGATTGTATTACCTCAAGCACTCAAAGCTGTTATTCCTGCCATTGTCGGTCAGTTTATTAGTCTGTTTCAAGACACCACTCTCCTATTTGTTGTAGGTCTAGTGGAGTTGCTTGGTATCGGTGATTCTATCTTCGCCCAAGCCAAATTTGAAACCCCCTATCAAGAAGTTTATCTATTCGACGGAGTCCTATTCTGGTTATTTTGTTACGCCATGTCCACAGCCAGCCGACGTCTGGAAAAACAATTGAATGTAGACCATTGAATGTAGATTATAGCAATTATCATAGCTATGAGGTACACAATTTCTGGATTTTAGGGAACAGGGAATAGGGAATAGGGAATAGGGAATAGGGAATAGCCCTGCGCTGCATGAAGACAGGGAATCAACGTCAAAGAATAAAATACCTCATAACTGCGATAAACGCTATATAACCTTAAACCTGTAACCTTAGAGGTTGTCTGAGAAGTATCATTTGCTACATCCAAGCCCCCTAAATCCCCCAATTTTGATACGGCTGGCGAAATTAATATTTGTTTACAAAAGGATGAGCAGATGTGGAAAAGATCCTTTGTTCGTAGTTGGTTTGGGAGTTACAGTTGAAACAATTGTATCAGTTATCAAACTGAGGAGTTGC